>JAWOFC010000290.1:0-9065 GCA_046482455.1 Halanaerobacter sp.
GAGATAAGTTGAGCATGGTACTTTCTCGGCCAGGGCCAAGCTCCTAGCTGAGCAATCGATTGATCATCAATTGTAACCAGTACAATCTTCTTTTGAGTATTAAATTGAAACTGACTCTTTAAGATCATGCGATAATCATAGCTCAATAACTCTAGATTCTGCAGCCAATTACAGGAGAATAAAATAAGAACTATGAGGGCAATTAAAACTCCGCTCTTAAAGTGGCTAATAGATAGTCTGACTTTAACCCCCTCCCATCATAATTAATTGATAATTTATAATTGAGAATTGACAATTGAATTCAAAATCATAAGATCAAAAACATTACAGGCTAATACTGACACTAAAAGTTATTATAAGTTTAATGCATAGTTGACAGTCCTTCAGAAGAATTATTATTACCTATCTTCATAGTCATAACTTATATTTCTAGAATTATCGTCAAAATACCTGCTTAGTTAAAAGATAATTTTTATCTTCTAAACTGCTAAGGGTAATTAATAAATATATTATAGGTCCCATAATTAAAATTTGTTCAGATTGTGTAGCTTTTACTCTTTTATATCTAAGGTTTTAATCTCCTAAATTTGATTTATTGTAAATTGTTTTTATGTTTTGAACTTAATTCCCCATTGTCAATTCTTAGTTATCAATTGCTTACTACTGTCATTTAGCAGTAATAGCTTCATTCTTTTTGTTTTTATGTTTTGAACTTAATTCTCCATTGTCAATTCTCAATTATCAATTGCTTTTTAAGGAAAGGGGGTAAATCTGATGGCTAAATTAGTTATTTTATTTACAGTAATTCCCCTCTTTGAACTATGGGCTCTAATTCGTTTAAGCTATTATTTAGGCGGGTTAGCTACTGTATTATTGGTCGGCTGTACAGGATTAATGGGAGCCATTTTAACTAAACGCCAAAGTACATCCATCTTAAAAGAGATCAATGATTCTTTGGCCCAAGGAGAAATGCCGGCTGATAAACTAATTAATGGTCTATTAATCGTAATTGGTGGTGTAATGTTAATTACTCCTGGCATCTTAACTGATCTAACTGGCTTTTCTTGTGTACTCCCCTGGACACGGCCTAAAGTTAAGTACTTTACTAAAGATAAATTAGCTAAAATCATCACAACAGGCAAAGTACAGTTCTTTGGCAGTTCTGAAAATAAAGAAGAAGACCAGTAAGTCTGGTCTTCTCTCTTAGTCATTTTAAATTTTCAGGGTTTAAATCCTTTAAACTATCTTGGACAAAACGCCCCTCTTTTCTAATTAATTCACCATCAAAATAGATCTCTCCCCCGCCGTATTGGGGAGTCTGAATTGAAATTAAATCCCAATGAATCGAAGATTGATTACCATTATTAGCTTCATCATAACACTTCCCAGGAGTAAAGTGAAAACTACCTTTAATCTTTTCATCAAAGAGCGTATCCTTCATCGGCTCTTCAATATAAGGATTTACTCCTAAGGCGAATTCGCCAATATAGCGTGCTCCTTCATCAGTATCCAAAACTTGATTAATCTTTTCTCTATTATTAGCCTCTGCAGAAACAATTTGGCCCTCTCTAAACTCTAATTCAATATCATGATAAGTATAGCCTTGATAGACTGCAGGGGTATTATAACTAATCTTTCCTTCAACAGAATCTTTAACAGGAGCAGTAAAGACCTCTCCATCAGGAATATTCATCTTTCCCGCACACTTAATGACAGGAATATCTTGAATTGAAAACTCTAAATCAGTACCTGGCCCTATAATCTTTACTTTATTAGTCTCCTCCATTAACTCTACTAAAGGATCCATTGCTTTTGACATTTTAGCATAATCTAAATTACAGACATCAAAATAGAAATCTTCAAAGGCTTCAGTACTCATATTAGCTAGTTGAGCCATTGAATGATTAGGATATCTCATCACGCACCACTTTGTATTAGGCACTCTAATATCACCATGGACTGGTTTAGAAAAGTATTCCATATAAAGCTGCATCTTATCTCCAGCTACATCAGAATTTTGGGTAATATTATTACTAGTTCGAATACCAATATAGGCATCCATCTCCTTCATCCGCTGTTGATGATGTTGGGCCATAATCTGTAGTTGTTCTTTAGTTACTTCTTTTAAAAATTGACGCGTTAATAGTTCATCATTAACCTCTATTAGAGGTAAGGCATCCCTTTGATAAGACTTCTTAACTAACTCTTGGGCTAATTGGTTCTCCCCACCTGTCACTTCAATTAAAATCTTCTCTCCTTGCTCTAAATTAACTGAATAATCTAATAGATTAGCTGCTAATTCCTCTATTCTTGGATCCAACACTACTAACATCTCCTTTTTTAATCTACCTTCTTCTATATTCTTCATATTAAAACTTCTTGCTAAAATAAATTTTTCCTGCTTTTTATAAAAAACTGCAGTTACTCATCACTAATTAGAATCTGCTGCATGATTAAAAGAGCGTTGAGGTCTTATTTCAATTAAATCTTCTAACCTCCAAAATATCTGTTCTTGTAGGTCATTAAGTTTATTAGAGACTGCTCTCTTAGCATCAAAAGGCTCAGTTAATTTTAATTTTTGATAATTGAATTTATTGCCTGTCAAAATAAAATCTTCTCTAATCCAATCTCCCTCTACTCTATGTTTGACGATCTCTAACTGTAATTTCTGATAATTATTTATAGTATCAGATAAGAAACGATAGAAGTCCAATAAGAGACTAGGACTATATGTAGTCCATTTCTGCTGTGGGATAGAGACCTCCTCCCAACTATTATATGACTTGTTCCAAAAGCCTGTCCCCAAAGCACTATTTAGTTCTTCTAGTTTTTGATATTTCTTCTTAAGCCAGATTTGAAATCTCTTCTTACAGTCATCACAATAACACTGTTTCATATCTTTAATACTTAATTTGTTATCTATTTGCCATCCAATTAAATTTGTTTTATTTTGATACCGTTCAACTACTTTAGCAGTTATTTTTTTAGCCTGCTTTAAATAACTAAGACTATTTAAACAATAAGAATCATTCAACCACGCCGGCGGTCTGACACTAGGAGTTCCCAATATAATATTAATTCCATAACTTCTTAAGCAGTCTATAATTTTATCATAAAAAGAAAAGTCATAATTGCCTGCTTCTTTTTCTATAAGATCCCACTGAAATTCAATTATTCTAACCACATCAATCTCTAAATCTTTGATCAATTCAATATCCTCTGCCCAACTTTCTTGCGAATAGTCTCTATGATTATAATCAAGTACAAAATACATAATAAGATCTACCTGGTTATAAAAAACTAACTAAAATTATTTAGATATCAGTAATAGAGCTTATCCAAATTTATAACCAGGTCTGCACCTCCTTCAATTAATAGTTTAGTTTGCAAAGTCTAATATCTCTTTGCGATCTTTTAACCAAGTTACTTACTTCAAACTCGTTATAATTTAATACCAAATCTCTTAATTATACTCCATTACTAATTACAGATTATCTTAATTAATTTAATTCATAAATAATTCAAAAAAATAGCATAAGTTTTATTAATTGACTTGAGTAAATTATAATTTATATTACTGGTAATGTCAATAAGAAATTACTATTTTATGTAAAATTAAATGATTAAATCTTAAACTGGACTTGATCTGACATCAACATATCTTTTTTGACAAGAACCTACTTTGACAAGTTAAGATTTTGATGTTAAAATAGTAAATAATAATTAAATAATTACCTTATTTAGAGTGGTGGAGGGACTGGCCCAAAGAAGCCCGGCAACCAGTAGAAATACTACAGTGGTGCCAACTCCTGCAGAAGAGAGATCTTCTGAGAGATAAGGGGAGCAGATGCCCTCTTCTTATCAGAGAATGAGGGTTTTTTATTATGAGGTGAGTTTCAGATGGAAGAATTGAATCCAAAGATTCCAAAATCAGAAGTCAAAAGACAGTTAGGCTATAGCGAAGAGACTGTCTCTAATCCTAAGATAGAAGAGTTAATTACTGCAGCAATTGTAGAAGCAGAGGAGATTATTAAACCGCGTGGTAACTATTTGAGATTAGAGGAGATAACTATTGAAGACGATAGACTTAATTTAGGTACTCAAGACTTAATTTTTCAAAGTCAAGATATTGCTAAACTTTTGGCTAATCAAGAACAGGTAGTAATCTTAGCAGTTACCCTCGGGCCAAAGTTAGAAGAGCAAGTTGATGATCTCTTTACAGCTGACGAATTTACTAAAGCTACTATTTTAGATGCTGTAGGCTCTATTGCTGTGGAAGAAGCAGCCAATGAGCTCCAAAAAAAGATAGCTACAGAGGCTAAAGAACTCGGTCTCCCCTCTTTAACGATGCGCTATAGTCCCGGTTATGGTGATTTAGGTTTAGAGATTCAAGAGGATCTATTATCTTTACTGCAGGGTCAAAAGCTAGGGATTGAGACCAATGAGAGTTTCTTATTAATTCCTCAAAAGTCGATTACAGCCTTAATCGGTTTAGGAGAAGAAGAGAGTACTGCCCAGCCTAAATGTGACTTTGACTGCAAAAATTGTGAGTATGATAGTTGTATATATCAGTGAACAGTACAAAAGCAGTAATTAGTGATCAGCTAACATCAAAACTGTTTTTACTAGAAGGGAGTATTCAGTAGATGAGTAGTTTTTTAAAGAGATTAGAAGAAGAGATATTAGTCCTTGATGGCGCTATGGGGACTGAATTACATAAAAAAGGACTAGAAGTTGGTGAATGTCCAGAAAAATTAAATCTAGAGCGCCCTGAAATTTTAACAGAGATTCATAGCTCTTATGTTGCAGCTGGTAGTGATATTATTCAGACGAATACCTTCGGGGCTACGCGGGTTAAACTCAATGAATATAACTTAGGTGAGCAGGTAGCAGAGATCAATACCCAAGCGGTAAGATTGGCCCAAGAAGCTGCTAAAGAAGATACATTAATTGCTGCTTCAATGGGTCCTACAGGAAATCTAATTGCGCCGATGGGAGATTTTCCCTTTCAAGCAGCCTATCATGCCTTTGCAGAGCAGGCGCAAATTTTAGAGAAAGCGGGCGTTGATCTGATCAATATTGAGACTATGACTGACTTACAAGAAGCTAGAGCTGCTTTAATTGCTGTTAAAGAGACGACTAAACTGCCTGTAATCTGTCATCTAACCTATGAAGATAGCTTAAAGACAATGACTGGTACAGACCCTATTACTGCAATTAAGGTACTTGATTCTATTGGAGCAGATGTGATAGGGGCTAATTGCAGTATGGGCCCTGCAGGTCTATTAAAGGTGATTCAAAAGATGAATCAAGAGACTGGAGTTCGCTTATCAGTCGAACCGAATGCAGGTCTGCCTGAATTAGATGAGAATGATGAGACTATCTTTCCAATGCAGGCCCAGGAGATGGTCGAATATGCACCTCAGTTTATTGCAGCAGGAATTAATGTAATTGGAGGCTGTTGCGGCTCGACACCAGAATATATTAACCATTTATCGGATAAGGTCAAAGGTTTAACCCCGCAGCCAAAAGAGAGAGATAAGACGACTACCTTAGCCAGCCGCTCTAAGATAGTCAAGATTAGTGACAAGCATCCTACACGAATTATTGGAGAACGGATTAATCCCAGCGGTAGAGAAGAGTTCTCTCAACAGTTAAAGAACGGCTCATTAGAATTAGTTAGTACTGAAGCAACTAAACAAGCCACAGCAGGAGCAGATATTCTTGATATTAATATGGGGGTTCCAGAAGTCGATCAGCCTCAGTTAATGAAAGAAGCTGTGAGTGCTGTGCAGAATGCTACTAATCTGCCGATCACTATAGATACTACTGATAGAGAGACTCTAGAGACTGCCCTACAGAATGTCGTCGGTAAGCCTTTAATTAATTCTGTGACTGGCGAAGCAGAGAGTATGAAAAAGGTACTACCTTTGGCTAAAAAATATGGAGCTGCAGTCCTCGGTCTAACTTTAGATGAAGATGGAATTCCTAAGACGGCTGAAAAGAGATTAGCCATTGCTAAAAAGATTCTTAATCAAGCTCAAGAGTATGGGATTGCCGAAGAGAATATCTTAGTTGACACCTTAACTTTAGCTGCTAGTGCAGAACAAGAGAAGGTCTTAGAAACTATTAAAGCAATCCGTCTAATCAAAGAAGAGTTAGGTTTAGCTACTGTCTTAGGAGTAAGTAATATCTCTTATGGTCTACCCCAACGCCATCAGGTGAATACAGCATTTCTGTCTATGGCTATTGAGGCAGGTCTCAATGCTCCAATTATGGATCCGACTGATGAGAGTATGAAGTCTACTCTCTTAGCCAGCGATTTCTTAGTCAATCGTGATCCAGCTGGAGAGAGATATTTAGCTGCTTTTGCTCAAGGTAGTGCACAAGAACAAGAAGAAGAAAGAGAGGCAGAGACTGAGCCTCAAGATCCCCTTGCTCAGATCCATCAGACTGTCTTAACTGGCGATGGAGAGAATATATTACAGCATATTGAGTCTGCTCTAGAGGAATATCCAGCTTTAGAGATTATCAACCAAGGTTTAATCCCCGGCATCAAAGAAGTCGGCGATAAGTATGATGAAGGAACCTACTTTCTCCCGCAGTTGATGATGGCTGCTGAAGTGATGAAGAAGGCCTTTTCTAAACTGCGCCCTATTCTAGAAGAAGAGCAGTCTCAAGATAGCTTAGGGAAGGTTATTATGGCTACTGTCAAAGGTGATGTCCATGATATTGGTAAGAATATCGTAAAAGTAATGTTAGAGAATAACGGTTTTGCGATTGTAGATTTAGGTAAGGATGTCAATAATGATGAAATTATCTCCACTGCCCTAGAAGAAGAGGCCCATATTATCTGTTTAAGTGCTCTAATGACTACTACCATGCCGCGTATGAAGGAGATAGCTCAGCAATTAGAGGAAGTTGGCCCTGATATAGAAGTGATGGTGGGAGGAGCAGTAGTAACTGAGAGCTATGCTGAAAATATTGGAGCTCATTATTCTGATAATGCAGTCCAAGCCGTTAAAACAGCGAAGAAACTAGTATAGCTATCAGTCGTCAGCTGTCTGCTAAAAGACATAGTAAGCTGTGAGCTATGAGACATGAGCTATGAGCTAAATTCAAGTTCAGAAGAGCAATTTGAGAGTTAACGATTGAAGACTAAAAGATATTTACTGAAAGATTGACAGCTCACGCCTCAATGCTGTTTGTATGTTTTTACGTTTGTATGCTGAAAGTTGATGGCCGATAGCTGACAGCTGCTCAAGACTCACGCCTCATGGCTCAATGCCATTTGCATGTTTGTATGTTTGTGTACGTTTGTATGTTTTTACGTTTGTATGCTGATAGCTGATAGCCGATAGCTGCTCACTGCTCAAGACTCACAGCTCACAGCTAATAATAAACACTACGAAAGGAGCATTACTATGAATTTAAAAGAGAAACTAGCCAATAAAAACTTTATTATTACAGGTGAAGTTACACCGCCGAAAGGAACAGATTTAACTGACATATATCAGATTGCACAAGAATTAAAAGGAAGTGTAGATGCCATTAATGTCTGTGATTCGCCAATGGCTAAGATGAAGATGAGCTCTATTATGGCAGCTCATTTAATCAAGTCTAAAACAGGTTTAGAGACTATTCCTCATGTTACTTGTCGTGATAAGAATATTATCGCCCTCCAGGGAGATCTATTAGGAGCAGATAAGTTGGGGATTAAGAACATACTCGCTATTACAGGAGATGACCCAACAGCTGGAGATCATCCAGAAGCAAGTCCTGTCTTTGATACCAATTCAATTGGGATTATTGAGACAGTAGGGAGATTAAATCAAGGTCTTGATTATAATAATAATCAATTAACTGGTAGTACTGATTTAACAGTAGCTACAGCAGCCAATCTAGGAGCTGATGATCTAGAAAAAGAGATAGCAAGATTAGATAAAAAGATTGAAGCAGGAGCAGACTTCATTCAGACCCAACCTGCCTATGATCTAGAGACTATGAATAATTTCTTAGCTAAAACAGAACATTTAGAGGTACCAATCTTAATTGGAATCTTACCTTTAACTAGTTTTAAAATGGCTAATTATTTAGATTCAAATGTACCAGGAATTAAGATACCAGATAGTATTATTGCCCGCATGGAAGAGCATGGAGCTGAAGAAGGAGTTAAGATTGCTCAAGAATTTTTAGCTAAGGCTCATACCAAGATTGATGGCATTCATATTATGTCTGCTAAACGTTCTGATGTACTACTTCATATTCTAGAGGGTATTGAGTAAAAAAAGAAGATTAAATTCTTTTATCCTAGGGGGAATTATTATCTCTAATTAAGTCAATAATAGATTATAGTTCTAAGATTTAAAATTTAATTTAGAGGAAGTACTACACTTAAAATGAGGTGATAAAATGAATTTCCCCCAACATATTGGTATTATTCCCGACGGCAACCGTCGTTGGGCTCAGGCAAACGATCTAAATAAAGAGGAAGGCTATATTTATGGTTTAGCTCCCGGTCTACAATTACTTAAATTATGTCAAAAGACTGGGATTAAAGAAGTGACCTATTACGGATTTACTATGGATAATACTAAACGCAAGAATGTACAGACACAGGCCTTTACTAAAGCCTGCATTGAAGCAGTTAAGATGATTGCTCATGAAGATGTAGAATTATTAGTAGTTGGCAATACTGAATCTCCAAAATTTCCTGATGAACTACTCCCCTACACTGGTGAAAGAACCACCTTTGGCAGCGGCGGCATTAAGGTTAATTTCTTAGTTAATTACGGCTGGCATTGGGATCTAAGTAATTTAGAAGAAAAGAAGCATACTTCTAAAGCAGATATTATCTCCTACTTGCAATCTAAAAGAATATCGCGTATTGATCTCATTATCCGCTGGGGATATCGTAGACGCTTAAGTGGATTTTTGCCTGCTCAATCTGTCTATGCTGATTTTTATGTAGTTGATAAATTATGGCCCGATTTTGAGCCTAGTGATTTCTATCAAGCCTTGGAATGGTATAGAAAACAAGATGTGACTCTTGGAGGATAGATTAG
>JAWOFC010000308.1:0-5405 GCA_046482455.1 Halanaerobacter sp.
AATCAAAACCTTAATACCTTAATACACAGAGTCAAGAGTCTCATATCTAATACAAAGCCTGATGAAAAAATTAATTAAATTATGATTGAAACTTGATTAAAGCTACTTTATTCCCTTCTTTATTATACTTAATTTGATCAAATATATCCTTAGTAATGATTATTCCTCTCCCGCGCCCTTCACAACCAGTATCTTCTAGGGAACGAGCTAGCTTCTTATTATAATCAAATCCTGCACCTTGATCTTCAATAATAATTCTAATATAATCATCTGCTGCTACAGATTCAACTTTAACTTCTTGCTCTTCATTTAAATCATTACCGTGCTCTATAGCATTAGCCAACATTTCATGTAAACCTATTTTAATCTCCATTACTTCTTGGCAGTAAGGAGTTAAAAAATCGATTATCTTTCTTTCTACTTCCTCCATTAGCTCTAATTGACTGTCGATCTTGACCTCGATTCTATTCTTATGCTCTACCTCTAAAATAACTAATGTTATATCATCACTATTATTCAAAACTTCTCCCTTCTGACCTAAGAAATTTTCAAAATCTTCTTTAATCTCTTTGACTAATATCTCTGCTGGTAGAGTATAGTATTCTTCTAAGAGCTCCATTAAATGCTCCTGACCATACATTCCGGCGTCTTTTCGCTCTTCATATAAACCGTCAGTAACTAAGATAAGTTTATCCCCTGCCTTTAACTGATAGTCATCATCATAAAAATCAATTAAATGCTTGGGAATAACTGTAGAAACAGGTAGGTTATATTTATTTAGCAGAGCTATATTACCCTTACTCGAAATCAATAGTGGTGCAATATGGAAGCCTGCATTATTATACTTTAGCTTCAGAGTATCTAAATCTAAGATACCAATCTGGATACAGACAAAATAGTCTTCGGGAAAATCATCTTCTTGATACTCCTGATAGATAGTTTCTAAAATACCTCCGACTGCCAACTTTTCTTTGGATTTTGCAATAATATTGCTGATCTTTTCTTTAATCGATATATTCAACAGCGCCCCATCTAAACCGTGGCCGCTTACATCAGCCAAATAAAAGATTAATTTATCGTTAATTCTTTCTAAATTATAAAAATCTCCTCCTAATTTTTCTGCCGGCAGATAATAAGAAGCAGCTACTACCTCTCCAAAGTCAATTACTGACTGAGGTAAGAACTTCTGATGCAGCTGTCTTGCTTTCTCAATATTTTGATTTAACTTCTCTTCTTTCTCTTTTAAATCTGTGATATCTTGCATTGAAGCAATACTTTGTTCTTGATTAGGTAAGGCTCTAATATTATTTACTACATTTTTGACTGCTCCATACTTATCCTTAAGATGAAATTCATAACTATTGGGAGCATATAAATTATCTTGGCGCCGCGCTTGATGATATCTCTTTAATCTCTCTAATTCTCCTGAATAAGCTACTAACTCAGTCCAACTCATTCCACCCTCTAGTTCTTCTTTTGTATAGCCTGTCAATTCAGCCATCTGCTTATTAGCCAAAGAGATAGTAGTATCTTCTTCAACAATAATTGTAGCAGTGCCAGTAGTCTCAAATAAGACCTTATACTTCTCTTCTTGCCAGGCCAATTCCTCTTCTAATTGATGGCGTTTTGTAATATCATAGACCATAGAATATAATAGATTTCGCCCCCCAATAGTAATTGGGGTACTATAGACCTCTACATCCTTAGTTGTACCATCTTTTAAAAGGTGCTCAAAACGAAAATAATTGCGATCCTCTTCTTTAGCAGCCATCATTTCAGTAAAGACTTCTTCTTTAGATAGAGTATTAATCTCAATAATCTTTTTATTCAAAAGCTCTTCTTTACTCCAACCATAGAAATCAACAGCCCTAGTGTTAGCATCTACAATCTTTCCTGTCTCAGGATCAATTAAGAGTAGAATTTGATCATTTCTCTTAAAGAGACTCCTATAATAAACACTCCGCTCTCTTAAATCTGCTAGATTACTCTCTACTACCTTAGGTAAAAATTTGGAGAATAGTTCATCCTTAACTATATAATCGACATTACTAAAGCTTAAGCTCTCTAAAATCTGTTCTTTCCTATCTGCGGCTGCCATGATCACAATTGGAATCTTCTTATCTATATCGTTGACTATCTTTTCACAATTAATATCATCATCTAATAATATTAGACTATAGTCCTGCACTGAGAGATTCTCTATTTTAGAATCTGTAGTCTCTCTTAACTTATACTTATTAGTATTTAAGCTATTCTCTATTATCTTAAATAATTTTTCACTAGCACCTAATACTAAAATGTTACGCATCTTAATCAACCCCCATATGTTATAATTTTTAGAATCCATGAAGGGGTTTACTTAATTATTCTCCTGATATGGCAATCCCTTCAACTTTAAATGTCGGACTGGCAAAAGAACCAAGAGCAGGGTTGAACTTCAAATCACTGCCTATCTCTACAATATTCTCTAAAAAGTCAATTAGATTTCCTGCAATCGTAACTTCGCGGACTGCTCCTTTAATTTCACCATCTTCAATCCACTGTCCTGAAGCACCAACAGAATATTCACCTGAAATAGGATTAGCGCCTCCTGTAACTAAACCTGACACTTTCTGTACATAGAATCCATTCTCTACACCAGCAATAATCTCTTCTGGCTCTTTCTCTCCTGCCTCTAAATAAAAGTTAGTTGAAGAGACTCCAGGAATCCCACGATAACTACCGCGGCTAGCATTTCCTGTCGATTCTCTATCATCCTTATTGGCAGTATAGCTATCATATAAATAGTCTCTCAGTCTGCCCTCTTTAATCACTGCAGTCCTTTGCGCTACTACACCCTCACTATCAAAAGGTGCTGTAGCTAATCCTTCTTCTAAAGTACCGTCATCAATAATAGTCACATCTTCAGCTGCTACTTCCTCTCCTAACTTCCCAGCAAATAATGACCGCCCCTTCTGCACTGCTTCAGCAGTTAAGGCTTGGGCTAGCACCGACATAAACATACTACCAATCTTAGGGGTAAAGACTACAGGTGCCTGCTGAGATTCAACTGCTTTACCTCCTAATAATTCAATTGCATTTTGTGCAGCTGCGTGGGCTGTCTTGTGAGGAGTTAAATCAGCTAAATCGCGCCCATAACTAACATCAAAACCAGTCTGGTCTTCTTCATTTTGGGAAGCTATAACAGATAAGTAAGCATAGCAGCTATTACTTTGATAGCTCTCTTCTAAACCATTGGAATTAAGGATCTTAACTCTATAGATGCTATCTCCATAGTTGACATTTACTACAGACTTTATCCTATCATCATACTCTAAAGCTTCTTCTTCCATCTTAAGAGCAATATCTATCTTCTCTTCAATTGTACGGGCTGCAAAATTAGAATTATAAATATCTAATTCAGGATAATCATAACTGCCCTGAGGTAGAGTTCTATTCTTATCAGCAGTAGCCACTTCTGCATTAGCCACTGCTTCTTTAATCACTTCTTTTAAAGCTTCTTCTCTAAAATCAGAAGTATAAGCAAAGCCCATCTTCTCGTCCAAAAAGACTCTAACTCCTAAACCTTTTGCTGTAGCTGATTCTAAAGAGTCAACCTGTCCTTGATAGACCTTAATACTATTCGATTCAGAATACTGATAGTATAATTCTACATCTTGGGCTCCTAAATTTTGGGCTTGCTTTAAGTAGCTATTTAAATCTAGTTGAGACATAATTACTCACCTTTCCTTTCTGTACCACCGACGGTAATCTCATCGATCAAGAGTGTCGGCTGTCCTACTCCTGCCGGCACACTTTGGCCCTGTTTACCACACATACCAGGGGCCAACTCTAAATCACTGCCTACCATTGAGACTTTATTTAAGACATCAATCCCCCGACCAATTAAAGTAGCACCTCTAACTGGCTGGCTAAGAGAACCATCTTTAATCAAATATCCTTCTGACACATTGAAGACAAACTCACCTGTCGTCGGCTCCACTTGCCCACCGCTTAACTTCTTTGCATAAAATCCATCATCAACGGCAGATATAATCTCATCAGGTCTCGATTCCCCCTGCTCAATAAAAGTATTCGTCATCCTCGGCAGCGGTAAAGAACGATACGAATTACGGCGTCCATTTCCTGTTGATTTACGCCCTTCTTTACATGCTGTCTTCTTATCATACATATAATCCTGCAAAATCCCATCTTTAATTAAGACAGTCCGCTGGGCTTGATTTCCTTCACTATCAACACCAAAAGAACCCCAACCATTTCTAACTGTAGCATCATCAACGGCTGTAACAAGCTTTGAAGCAACCTGCTCGCCTACCTTATTAGCAAAGACTGAAGCACCCTTCTGCACTGCATCAGCTTCTAAACCATGTCCGCAGGCTTCATGAAATAGGACTCCGCCAAAACCATTATTAATTACTACTGGCATCTTACCAGAAGGAGCTGCTTTAGCTCCCAACATTGTAACTGCCTGGCGCGCTGCTTCCTTTCCAACCTCTGCTGGAGCATAATCTTCAAATAGTTCAAATCCCATCTGCTGACCGGGATTTTCTGAACCAGTCTGCATCTCAGTTCCATCAGAAGCAATAGCTCGCACCCGCATCCGAGTATAAGTTCTTCTATCTTCAATCAGCAGCCCTTCTGAATTAGCTACCATAATCTCTTGTTCTTTATCAGAATAGCCCACCATCACCTGTCTAATCTGCTCATCATAGCTGCGGGCAGCCTTATTAGCATCTTCGACTACTTGCACTTTCTTCTTCTTTTCCACAGTAGTCGGCTTAATAGTTATAGGATGGACTAAACTAGGCTCTTGAGTAGTTAAATCCGCTATGCTCACGTTACTTTGGCCCTGACTTGCCGACCCAGCTACTTTAGCCGTCTCTAATAATGAATCTAAACTTACATCATCAGTATATGCATAAGAGACCTGCTCCCCAGTAATAACGCGCACCCCAACGCCTAAATCATAACCTGTCTTAACTCTCTCTAACTTAGAATTTTCTAAAGAAATACTATTGCGCTTTGTATTTTCATAAAAAATCTCAGCAAAGTCTGCCCCACCTTCCAAGGCAGCAGCCAAGATCTGATTGATTTTTTTCTTTGCTAACATCATTTCACCCCACAGTTTTAGTTTACAATTTACAGTTAAGAATCCCAAATCAAAACTTATTTATTTTACTGCTTTTATCGCTTTTGATCTTACGCTTTTAACTCATCACTTTCTACTCTTCACTGCTTTTATCGCTTTTGATCTTACGTTTTTAGCTCATCACTCTTTACTCTTTACTACTTACTACTTTCTCTTTACTGTTTTTCTCACCTTTGACTTTAATCTTTTAGCTCATCACTCTTTACTAGTTTCTTTTTACTGCTTTTATGCTTTTAGCTCTTCACTCTTTACTCTT
>JAWOFC010000161.1:0-7191 GCA_046482455.1 Halanaerobacter sp.
ATTATCCACCATTTTTCTATTTTAATACAAGTTAAGTTTTTTAATTCAGAATGTTTTTTTATTTATTGTCTTAATTTTTAGAAAAAAACAAAAATTTGTTAAAAAAAAGGGTTTTCTGATTTGTCATTGAAGTTAATAATTAGTGAAGCACTATAATGGTATGGAGGGATCTAAACTATGAACTCCAAGAATGATTTGAAGTTGGTAGAATATGATTTAGAAGCATATATTAATATAATTAAGAATTCTCCTATTGGAATCTGTATTACTGATAAAGATGGGTATTTTGAATATGTAAATCCAAAATACTGCGAATTATATGGTTATCAACAAGAAGAATTAATTGGAGAACACTTCTCTTTAGTTACTACAGAAAAAAATCAGAAAAAGTTAACAGAACTACATGATGAGTTTATTGCTAACTCAATTGAGATTGAAAAGGAATGGGAAGTTGTAGATAAAGTAGGAGAACAGATGGTTATTTTAGCTAATGCATCCAAAATTCTTGGAAAAGATGGAGCACCTAGAAAAGTAACATATGTAATCGATATTACTGAAAAGAAGGAGTTTGAATGGGAATTACAGGAGAAATACTCTGAATTACAAGAAAATGCTGAAGAAATTAGAGCAATGAATCAAGAATTAGAAGTGCAACAGAAAGAAATAATGAATAAGAATCAGAAATTAAACGAAAACATAGCTAAAGCAAAAAAATTACATAAGAATTTATTACCTAAAAACTTACCTAAGATAGATAGTATAGATATTGATGTCTATTATGAACCTGCTCAACAATTAGGTGGAGACTTCTATAATTTAGTTAAATTAGAAGACCATTTGTTATTCTATGTAGTAGATATTACTGGACACGGCATTGACGGAGCTATGTTGAATGTTTTTGTAAGGGAGACTATTAATAGTTTCTTACGTTCACATTCTAATGATAATCTTTCTACTAAAAAAATTGTTGAGTTTTTAGCTAGAGAATATCAAGAAGAAGGATTTCCTGACGATTATTTTTTATGTATTATGCTTGGGGTTTTAAATACAAATACGATGGAAATTACTTATAGTAATGCTGGGATTCATATTCCACCTTTACTGAGCACTTCAGACAATGAGGTTTCGTCTTTAAATCTATCTTCACTACCAATTTCTACTGCTTTTGATGTGGAGAGATTGGATATTAGTGAGGGGCAATTTAACTTAAAACCAAATAATAGCTTATTAATAACAACTGATGGATTAATTGAAGAAACTCGAGAAGAAAAATTATATGGCAGAAAGAGATTAGCTTCTCTTTTTAATCAACATTCTAATCTATCTGCTAGAAAAATAACTCAAAAAATAAGAGATGATTTTCAAGTATTTACTGGAGAGTTAACTAGTCAAGATGATATTACTTTTCTAATTATTAAGCATGAAGCTTAGGCAAGGAGGGTTAAAATATGAAAAGAAAGAATAATCTATATATAATAATATTATTATATATAGTCTGGATTATTATATCTTCAAATTTATCACCTGCTTCTTTATTTTTAGGCTTACTTATTTCTTTAAGTGTTAACTTTGTAATTAGTTATAGTTCTTTTACTAAAAAGATTGCTGAAAAATTCATTAAAAACTTCTTTTTATTCTTATATTATGGTATGGTGATTGCTTTTCAAGTCTTTGTAGCTAGTTATAAAGTTGCTTCTTTTGTTTTAAATCCTTATCATGATTTTAAACCTGGTATTATAAAGACTAGTGTAGACGTAGGTGAAAAAAATCAAATTATGAAATTAACTATTCTAGCTAATATCATAACTTTAACGCCAGGGACTGTAGTAGTTTCAGCCAATATTAATAATAATCAGTTATATATACATTGGATTCATATGGAAGGCGGAACTGAAGAAGAGTTAAAGGATAAGATGGTTACAGATTTTGATAAGATTGTAAGGAGGATCTTTTCATGATTGAAGCAATTATTATTGCAATTTTATTATCCATTATGCTAACTTTTTATCGAGTAATTAAAGGACCTACCGTTTTTGACCGCATTGCTGCTGCAGACGCAATTGGAATTATGTTTCTGTTAATTTTAGTTTTATTGAGTTTGTACTTTCAAAGGGATATCTTTATCGATGTAGCAATTGTATTCTCTTTACTATTATTTACGGATACTTTGATTATGGCTAAATACTTTAGTAATTAAAAAAGGGGGGGATTAGAATTATCGAAATACTTGCTTATTTTTTGATCTTGAATGGGACTTTTTTCTTTTTAATCACTGGGATTGGAATGGTTCGTTTTGTAGATTTTTATATTCGTCTGCATATCCTCTCTAAAGCAGTAACTGGGGGAGCAATTTCAATTTTATTAGGTATCATTATATTAAGAGGAGCTTCTTTTTATTCTTTAAAATTATTAGTGATTATTTTACTATTAGTAATTACTAATCCTGCTACTAGTCATGCTATTGCTTGGTCTGCTTACTATCATGATGATGATGAAATTAAATGTGTGAAATTAAGTAGAGATGATTTACAGTATAGAAAGTCTGGTGAAGAAAAATGATAGAAATTATTTTTTATATGCTGCTGTTTATAATAGTTTTTTCAGCTATGGTAGTCGTCTTTGCTGATAATTTAGTTAATTCTGTAATTGGTCTATCAATTTTTAGCTCTAGCTTAGTAGTTATTTTTATTATCTTTCAAGCTCCTGATGTAGCTTTAACTGAAATAGTAATTGGAAGTGGAATTACTACAGGCTTATTTATTATTACAATTGATAAGACTGGAGGAGAGGGGGAAGAATAGTGAAAAAATTTTATAGCATCTTATTGTTAATTATGCTTGCTGGACTATTGACTATTTGTTTTATAAGTTTTGGTCAAAGTTCGGCTGAGTATGGAATTAGTGATTATTATATTAATGAAGGGGTTCAAGATACTGGTTCAATTAATTTGATTACAGCTATTTTATTTGATTACCGAGCTTTTGATACTTTGGGAGAAGCAACAGTTATTTTTATTGCTGCTTTGGTGATTAATCTGCTTACAAAACGAAGTACTAGCTCATTAGTGTATAATAATTTTTCTCCCTTAATCTATCAAAATATTAGCTTCATTGTCCCATTTTTATATATATTTGGCTTTTATTTAATCTTTTATGGGCATTTATCTCCGGGAGGTGGCTTTGCTGGAGGAGTAGTCATTGCAACTATTTTTGTACTACTAACCATTACATTTGGAGTTAGGAGAACACGCGAAGAAGAGGTCTTAAAAATAAAATCTTTATTAGAAAGTTCTGCTATGCTAGGTTTTGTGATAATTGGTTTACTGGGGATTATTGGTGGATATAATTTTTTAGCCAATGGTCAAGCTGATTTTTACTTAGGTCAAGCTGGAAAATTAATTAGTGCTGGAACTATACCGTGGCTTAATCTGATGGTTGGAGTTAAAGTAGGGGCGAGTCTATCTATTATCTTTAATTCTTTAGTCAGGGAGGTAGAATAAATGATTAGTGTTTATTTTGTAATTACTATCTTATTTGTACTCGGTTTATATACTGTTATAAATTGCAAGAATTTAATTAAAATAATTATGGGGATTAATATAATTGAATCTTCATTGATTTTTTTATTAATCTGTGTAGGGTATAGACCTAATGGTACAGCACCGATCTTAACTAAAGACTATGAGGTAATCGTTGATCCCATTCCTCAAGCTTTGGCATTAACTGCTATAGTAATTGGAGCTAGTACTACTGCAGTAATGCTCTTTTTAGCAGTTAAACTTTATAAAGAACATGGTACTTTAGATATAAGTAAAATTAGGAGGTTGAAGGGATGACAGAGATGATTTGGCTTATAATTTGTCCCTTATTAACAGCTTTTAGTTTATTAGCGATTGATATCTATTTAAAAAAGATTTATAAGATAGTAATCGTAGGTAGTGGAATTTTAACTTTTCTATTGAGTTTTAATTTATTACGTCAAGTGCTTATAGAACCAGTAGTTTATAGCTTGGGGGATTGGGAAGTAACTAAAGGAATTAATCTCATTGCTGATCCTTTAGCTGGAATATTAGTTTTCACAATTAGTGGGTTAATCTTATTAGCTATTCTTTATTCAGCAAGTTATATTAAAAAAAAGCAGACTAAGTATTATATACTGCTCTTTTTATTAACTGCTGCTTTAAATTGTATAGTCTTAACTGGTGATTTGTTTAATTTATTTGTCTGTTTAGAAATAGTCTCAATTGTATCTTATGCTTTAGTAGCATTTAATCGTAATATTAAATCTTATGAAGCCAGTTTTAAGTATTTAATTATTGGTTCATTAGGTGGATTCTTTATTCTCTTAGCTATTATTTTAATTTATCAACAGACAGGGACTTTAAACTTAGCTCAATTAATAGTAAAGTCGGATTTGCTGTCAAGTAAAATAAACAAATCAATTTTTCCTTTATTATTAATTGGATTTGGTAGTAAATTTGCACTAGTTCCTTTACATACTTGGCTGCCTGATGCCCATCCTGCTGCTCCAGCTCCAATTAGTGCTTTATTGTCAGGAATAGTGATCAAAGCTTATTTATATGCTTGGCTTAGAATTTTACTGATTTTAAGTAGTCCAGTAGAACTAATAGCCTCTAATTGGAATATTATTCTACTTTACTTTGGAGTAATTACTTTATTGGTTGGTCATCTGTTGGCTTATCAACAGCAGAATTTAAAGAGACTATTGGCTTATTCTAGTATTTCCCAAATTGGATATATTATGATTGGGATTGGCCTATTTAATCAACTAGGAATTAGTGGTTCTCTCTTTCATATAATTAATCATGCTTTAGTTAAATCGGCTCTATTTTTAGCTGCAGGAGTTTTTAGTAAGAGGTTAGCAGCAAAATCAATTGATAGTTTAGAGGGGGCGGGATATAGGGTTCCCATAGTGGGAGGGTTATTTACTCTTTCTGCTCTGACTATTATTGGTTTACCTCCTTTCAATATATTTATTAGCAAATGGTTAATAGCTACTGAAGCAATTAAAGCTGGGTTTATAGTTCCTGCTGGAGCGATCTTGTTAGGAAGTATCTTAGCCTTATGTTATTATTTAAAAGTGATTAAAGTACTCTATACTAAAAATTCTACATATCAGGTTAAAAGTATAGATTGGAAACTGAAACTGCCTATAGCTATTTTAAGTATTTCCTGTTTAATTCTTGGTCTTAAACCAGATTTAATATTACCTAAATTACAGCAAGCAGTAGTTTATTTATTAAAAACTAAGCATTATTATCAGATATTATTTAACTGATAGAGCATTGCAAAGGGGAGAATTAATTTATGATTTATTTAATTATTTATCCGTTATTAACTGCATTTATTTTAGCGGTTATAAAAGAATTTAGTACTAAATATCTTGATTTAATAGTTCTAGGGAGCTTTAGTGTTTATCTATTTTTAGTAAGTCAAGTCGCAATTGAAGCCTGGTCTAATAGCCTTGAATATTATCTTGGCAATTGGGGAGAAAGATTAGGGATTAGACTTCATCTTGCTTCAGATGGAGTATTTATGATCTGTTTAATTGCGGTACTCACTTATCTGATTTTGATCTATTGTAGTAGCTATATAAAAAGAAAAAAGGCTAAATACTATATATTGATTTTAATCTTGACGGCTTCATTGATGGGTTTAGTGCTTACTAGAGATTTTTTCAATCTCTATGTCTTTTTTGAAATTGCCTCAATAGCTTCTTATGCTCTAGCAGCAGTGAATAAGAGTTCTGATAGTTTTGAAGGAGTCTTGAAATATTTAGTGATTGGTTCTTTTGGCGGGATGTTTATCTTATTAGCTATTATTTTAAGCTATAAATTAACAGGAACTCTTGATTTAGCTCAACTGGCAATTCAGGTAGAGAACTTCTCTAGTTTTCATAAATTTAGTATTATGAGCTTATTATTTATTGGTTTTGGGTCTAAAATAGCTTTAGTGCCTTTACATCCTTGGATGCCTGATGTGTATAATAGTGCTAATATAACCTTTAATACTTTATCTTCTGCTTTAATCATTAAGACCGTTCTTTATAGTTTAGTTAAGCTTTTATATAATATCTTTGGAACTTCTTTTTTCGGTAGTCAGCTACAGTTAATAGTACTGTGGTGGGGCGTAATTACTTTCTTAACTGCTCATTTATTAGCTTATCAACAAAAAAATATTAAGCGGTTATTAGCTTATTCAAGTGCTGCTCATATCGGTTACTTAGTTACTGTCTTTAGTTTAGGAAGCAAAGATGGATTAATAGCAGGTAATTTTCATTTATTAAATCATGCTTTAATGAAGAGTAGTCTATTTTTATTGAGTGGAATTTTTGCTTACTATATTAATAGCTATAATTTAGATGATTGGAAAGGTTTAGGACATCAGTTTCCTTATCGAGTGTTATTGTTTAGTGGTGTCTCGTTTGCAATGGTTGGTTTGCCTCCTTTTAATGGGTTTATGAGTAAATGGTTGATGATAAGGGCAATTTTAGCAGAAGGTTATACTATTATCGCTTTTACAATCTTAATTGGAACTGTTTTATCTTTAGCCTATTATTTGAAGATTATTTGGATCTTATATTCTACACCTGAATCTATTCCTGAATCAACAATAGAACCAAAGAGAATAACAGTAGTTACTACTTTGTTAGCTAGTTCTTGTCTGATTTTAGGTCTGTTTCCAAATCCAATTTTAAATCTGATTGACAAGACTGCTATTTTATTGGGGGGCTAAAGATGATTAATCCAGGTTTAATATACCTTATAAGTAGTCTAGCCTTATATTTTATGAAGGAAGAATGGAGAAAGAACTTTGCTTTAATAGCTGCAGTAGTTGCTGGTATAGCTGTTTTTTCTCTACCGCAAGATTATATCTTTAGGCTCCCATTTTTAGATTTTGAATTGATTTTAGTAGAAGTAACTAAAGTTAATCAATTCATTGCCTACATTTTTGTATTCTTTAGTATTGCTAGTATTATTTATGGGACAGATCTGTTAAATCGTAGAGATTATTTTTTGAGCTATTTTTATATTGGCAGTTCTCTAGCTATTATTTTTGTAGGAGACTTCTTCTCTTTTTATATCGCTTGGGAGTTAATGACAATCAGTTCTTATTTCTTAATCTTTAATAATAATAAAGAGCTAACAGGAAAGGCAAGTTATTATTATTT
>JAWOFC010000019.1:0-2744 GCA_046482455.1 Halanaerobacter sp.
GCTTTATAGATAACTAAATTTCTTCCCACCCCCACGTTTACAGTTTACAGTGGATAGTGGACAGTTAAAATCAAAAGCATACAATCAAAAGATTAAATATTCTATCTTCCAATATCTTTCTTTAGCTGAAAGTATTCTAAAAGACATCACTATGTATCAATTATTCTTTATTCATTAGCAACTTCCTTTAAAATAACAAAAAAATTATCTATTCTTATCATGTTGAATTAATAGATAAGTAATATCATCTTGTACAGACATATCTCCTTTAAAATTATTAAAGTCAACATTAACTTTTTCTATAATCTCTTCTGGCTGCAGAGCACTATTATTATTTAACAACTTTAATATTCTTTCTTCTCCATACATCTGATGACCATTATTCTGCTCAGCTAAGCCGTCTGTATAGAGAAAGATAATACTACCCGGCTCTAATACAAATTGGCAGACTTCATATTCAAAACCAAATTCAGAACTAGCATAAGAAATTGGCATACCCCCACAAGAAATACTAGTTATTCCCTCCTTTTCTCTAATCAACAGAGGATAAAATTGGATTCCTGCATTACAGATTTCAACTTCTTTACTATCTAAATCCATAATTCCAATTGTTAAACAAATAAAATAGTCAGCAGGGAAATTTTCTTCGCTAAAATGATTATTAATAAAATTCATCATTTCGGCTGAACTTATCTCATCATTTCTATTTTTAGCTATTAAATAAGCATTAATAGTCTCTTTTAAAAAAATATTTAACATCGAACCACTCAAATCATGCCCACTAACATCCGAAATATAAAAGATTAATTTATTTTCTAATTCTATAAAATTATAAAAATCCCCACCCAATCTATCAGCGGGAGCATAATAAGTTCCAATTGATAAGTAGTCAAATTTTGGCGTTCTGACTGGCAGAAATTGATCATGCAGCTTACCCGTTTTTTCAAACTGTTCCTCTAACTTACTTGCTACTTGTTGAATCTTTTCTTCAGCCTGCTTCTGTTTTGATATATCTAAACAGACTTCAATTACCCCTTTAATTTCACCGTTTTCATCAAAATCTGGAATGGACTTCATCAACCAAGTGCTGCCATCTGGTTTCTCCATAATCTTTTCTCTTCGCTCTTTACTCTGTTTAGTCTTTATAATAGGACAGCCCTGACAATGGCTATCCAAACCCCACTTCTGATAGCAAGGTTGATCATTCATCTTTTCTGTACTTAAATCAAAGTAATCTTTAGCACCCTGATTAGCCCATTTTACATTTAACTCTAGATCTAAATAGATAATTAATTCTTCTAAATTATTTAGAATTTTAGCATTAAACTTCTTCTTCGCTTCTTCTCTATTCTCTTCTAAGCAGCGTTCAGTGATATTTTCGTGTGTTATAACAGTTTTTCCTGACTCTTGAAAAGGTGTGACTCTCATTTTAAACCATCTCTGCTGCTTAGAAACAGAGCAAGGATATTCTAAAACAAATTCTTCTCTTCTATCATTAATAACATCTTTAATTCCTTCTAACGCTTTTAAAGCTTTATTACTACCGTTATCAACTGCTTCCTGTATAGCTTTTAAATAATTAGTTCCTACATTAGACTGCCCTACTGCTAAACAATTATCAACTTCAAACTCTCTCCAGTTCTGATTGGTATATTTAATTATCCCCTGATTATCTATAACAACTATTCTAATCGGAAGTGCATTCAGAGTAGATTGAATTATGCGCTTATCTTCTTTAGAGTTGCTCATAAATTTTCACCTCAATATGATTTTAGTAAGAATATTGACCAAAACTGTAGGCAGTTAAAGAGAGAAAATTAATAGCTAAACACAGAAAGATTAAGATTAACAACTTATATTTTAGATAATTTAACTTTATTACTGTTATTATAACTTATTCAGCTTAAAATTAAAAGAATAACTAGATATACTTAAAACATTTAAAAATAAAAACAGGACTTTTAAAATTAATAACTAATTAATGAATAAAGGTATAAGTTTATATGTCAAACAGGAGTTGAATAAAAAATGCAACCGTTACTCTGGTTACGAATAATTATAATTTCTAAACTAATTGTAATCTTCGATTATCTTTACTTCAAACCAATTATTCTCTCGTTATTAACTATTAGCTCTATTTTATTTTTTGCCGAATCTAATAACTGGCAGCTATTAATTATTGAAGCACTCTATTATTTAACTCTAACTTTATTCTTGAATTATAGAAGCAAAACTAATCTTAAAATAGAAAAAATGGCAGAAAAACAGTCAGCTAACTTTGCTAAAGCCCGTCAAATACATCAAAATTCACTGCCAGATAGCCTGCCAGCAGAAGATGATATCACTATGGCAGCTTTTTATCAACCAGCAGAAGAATTAGGCGGTGACTATTATAATGTCTTTAAGGTAGACCACGGCTCAATGAATGTCTTCTTTGACCAGTATTTCATTTATATGTTTGATGTTTCAGGGCATGGGATTGATAGTGCTATGTTAGCTATCTTCATTAATAATACAATTGAAGACTACTTTAAATTACAGCATGAAAAAGGAGAGACAGTCTCGCCGGAAAAGATTCTATCTTATATAGATAAACAGTATCGGGCTGAAGAATATCCCGGCGATTATTTAGTCTGTTTATTAGTTGGCGTACTAGATTTAAACAGCTATGAATTTACTTATTCTTCCTCTGGGTTCCAATTCCCCTTTTATAAGCTCAGTCCAGATGGGAGCTTAGTTGAGCT
>JAWOFC010000162.1:0-16932 GCA_046482455.1 Halanaerobacter sp.
CTAAGGGCTTAATATGCTCGACTAAGACATTATCAACATATAACTCACTGCCTGTCACAGTCCCCATAATAAGATAAGTGCCAGCTTCAATGCGGTCGGGAATGATCGTATATTCTGTTCCTCTTAATTTCTCCACTCCCTCAATTCTAATTACATCCGTCCCAGCACCTTTAATCTCCGCCCCCATCACATTGAGATAATTTGCTAGATCAACAATCTCTGGCTCACGGGCAGCATTCTCAATCACTGTCTTTCCTTCAGCAAGAGAAGCTGCCATCATAATATTCATTGTTGCTCCTACACTTGGATAGTCTAAATATATTTTAGCACCTCTTAACTGCTCTGCTTTTAGCTGCACAAAGCTACCATCAATCTCAACCTCTGCTCCTAAAGCTCTAAATCCTTTTAAATGTAAATCTATCGGTCGGTCACCAATATCACAACCACCTGGTATCGTCGTTTCTGCTTGTCCATGGCGAGCTAAAAAGGCTCCTAAAATATAATAAGAAGCCCTCAACTCTTGGGCCAAATCCTCAGGCACTTGCATCTTATCCACCGCATCTGAATTAACTCTTAACTGATTATCTTTATAATCAACTTCAGCACCTAAATCTTTAATAATTTTAATGATATTTCTAATATCGCGCAGATTAGGAATATCACATAACAGACTCTCTCCTTCTCCCATCAAACTAGCCATAACAACTGGCAAAGCCGCATTCTTAGCTCCACTTACAGATATTTTACCCTTCACTTCTTCTGTCTTCGAGACTACAAACTGACTCATTTTTTCTCTCCTCCCAACCCAATCTATTCAAACTAATCCCCGTTACATATATTCTCTATTAAGAATCATCTTCCTGCATAGATTATGAAATTAATCATGATCTACAGGACATTTAGTCCCTATCAACTTATCAAACCAAGACATCTTTTGATAATTATCTAACTCTTCTGGAGCCTTCTCTTTAATTAAATTATAACAGTCCTCACATATCTTTTCACCGCGAGCATTTATTAAAGCAAGGGGAATACCTTTTTCCTGTAATCTCTTCTTGCGACTTGTAACATAAATATTATCTCTATGCACTGCATGATCACTAACAACTACTAGAGCAATTTGACTACCCCTAACTGCTTCAATCTTTTTAAAAGAGAGATCATTCTTTTGAGCTAACTTAATATAATCTCTCGCCTTTGCCATCTCCACTCCCCGATCAATAATTAATTTAACTGCTTCCTTATCCTTAATCGCCTCTAAGACTTCCCGATAAGTTCCCTCTTCTTCTACTTGAATAAAGGTTAAAGCTATTAAAACACGTTCCTTAAACTCACCTAAAAATTTATTCTTTTCCGCTCTTTTAAGATCTGGCCCTCCATTAATTGCCGCAGCAGCCTTCTGTTCTAGTTCACTCTTCTTCTGCTGTTTTCTCATAGCCTCTCTTTCTACATCATTTTCTACATCATCTTCAGACATGAATTTCAGCCCCCTCAAAAAATCAATAATTGACAATTGCAAATCTTTTCCTTTTCAATTTTGATACGATTATATCAGAAAAATGGTATAACTACAAGTGAAGATAAGCTATCTATTCTCAACTATCAGTCATCAGCCTTAAGCAGACCTGTTTTTAACTTAGCAACACCACAAAAAAATTTCTCCCCAACCCCCATTAAAGTACGATTGTCTTCAATTGATATAAACATTATCTACTATAATATTCTAAAGATTAGAATACTCTCTTCCTCAAGGCTATATTTTTCCCTAAGGAGGATTCAGGTATCTTTTGACTGACCTTAAATATTTTTGTTTTAATCTATCTTATTTTGCCTTGAATGAAATGAACAAAAATATTTGCTCGAAGGAAAAAGATACCTGAACCGAAATCCGATAAATTATTTAAAATTTAGAAACCAAGAAATTATTTTATATCAATCCCTACAGCTGCACTTTAATGATACTCCACTGTCAAAAAAACAAAATAAGAGCAAGGGACAGATCCCTCACTCTTAAAGAAATTTCCTCTCTTATTCAAATTGATCAAAGTCATGATGTTTACTAGCCTGTAAACGAGTTAAAGCCTTTTCTAAAGCAATTTCTGCTTGTTTTTCATCTATATGACCTTCATGTTTATTATCAAGCAGCTTCTCTGCCTTTTCCTTAGCCTCTAAGGCACGGTCAACATTAATCTCTTCTGAATGTTCAGCAGCGCCCACTAAGACAGTTACTTCTTCAGGCTTAACTTCCATATAGCCTTGTGTAGCAGAAAAGATCTCTTCACCACTCTCAGCATCAATCTTGATAATTCCAATATCTAAACCAGTTAAGAGCGGCTCATGATGGGGCATAATCCCTCTATCCCCATCAATTGTCCTAACCTTTATCATTTCAACATCATCACCCTCATAGGCAACTCGTTCTGGAGTTACAATACTTAAATTCATCGTTGCCATGATTACTCACTTCCTTCTTTGGCATCCTCAACTACCTCATCAATAGTTCCTTTAAATAGGAATGCCCCTTCTGGTATATCATCATGTTTTCCTTCTAAAATCTCTTTAAATCCGCGGATAGTCTCATCCACTGGAACATACTTTCCAGGCACTCCAGTAAACTGTTCTGCTACAAAGAATGGCTGGGATAAGAAACGTTCAATCTTACGAGCTCGATTAACTGTTATCTTATCTTCTTCTGATAGTTCATCCATACCTAAAATAGCAATAATATCTTGGAGATCTTGATAACGCTGTAAAGTCTCCTGTACTTCCCGTGCTACATTATAATGCTCTTCTCCAACAACATTAGGATCCAATACATTAGACGTAGAATCTAATGGGTCAACTGCGGGATAAATACCCTTCTCAGAAATTTCTCTGGACAGAACTGTTGTTGCATCTAAGTGAGCAAATGTAGTCGCTGGAGCAGGGTCTGTCAAGTCATCTGCCGGCACATAAACAGCCTGTACAGAAGTAATTGATCCTTTATCAGTTGAAGTAATCCGTTCCTGTAATTTACCTACATCAGTAGCAAGAGTAGGCTGATAACCAACTGCCGAAGGCATTCGACCTAAGAGGGCTGAAACCTCAGAACCTGCCTGAATAAAGCGGAAAATATTATCGATGAACAGCAGCATATCTTGATGTTGTTCATCTCGGAAATATTCAGCCATTGTTAAACCTGTAAGACCAACTCTCATTCGAGCTCCAGGTGGTTCATTCATCTGCCCATAAATCAAGGCAACCTTATCTAAAATATTTGCTTCTTTAAATTCTAACCATAAGTCAGTACCTTCACGAGTTCTTTCTCCTACACCACTAAAGACGGAATAACCACCGTGTTCCTGGGCAATATTATTAATTAACTCCTGAATTAGGACTGTCTTACCTACACCAGCACCTCCAAATAGTCCAACCTTACCACCATCAGCATAAGGAGCTAGTAAGTCAACTACTTTAATTCCTGTTTCAAAGATTTCTGTACTAGTTGCCTGCTCTTCATAAGCAGGTGGATCACGATGAATTGGTGACTCTTTATCTGTTTCTACCTCACCTTGTTTATCAATCGGTTCACCTAACACATTAAAGATACGACCTAGACATTCTTCTCCTACCGGTACAGAAATTGGTCCCCCAGTATGAATTGCCTTCATACCTCGCTTTAATCCATCAGTAGAAGACATAGCTACACCCTTAACTCGACTATCTCCTACTTGGTTCATAATCTCAATCGTTACTTCTCTATCATGTTCTTCATCAACGATTTTAATTGCATCATGAATTTCTGGCAAATCACCAGTTTCAAATTCAGCTTCAACTACTGGGCCAATAACCTCAACTACTTCTCCTATATTTTGGCCCCGTTTATCATCACTCATAATCATACCTCCTCCATCTTCCTATTCTAATGCTTCAGCACCACCAACAATTTCAGTTAATTCTTGCGTAATTGCTGCTTGACGAGCACGATTATACGACAAAGTTAAATCATCTATCATCTCTTTAGCATTTTCAGTTGCTGAATCCATAGCTGTCATACGAGCAGCAAATTCACTCGCCTTAGACTGTAGTAAAGATCCAAATAATAGATTAGTTACATACTGCGGCAAGACTGAACCTAAAACAGCACCACCAGAAGGTTCATAGAGGTACATACTCATACTCTCACCTTCTTCTTTCAACTCGGGCGGCTCAATAGGAAATAGCTTAATTTTTTGCACATGATGCGTCAGAACTGATTCGAAATCAGTGTAAACTATGTTTACTTCATCTACTATCTCCTCTTTGTATAACTCCATAATTTCGCGCGCAATATTTTCAGCAACTACAAAACCAGGTTCATCCGGCACATCTAAATATTCAGATATGATTTCATATCCATTTCTATCAAAATGTCTCTGCCCTTGATTCCCAACGGCAAATAAAGCAATCTCTTCATTTCGCTCAGCAATTAAACCTTCAACCTCTTTAATCACTTTATTGTTGTAAGGACCACATAATCCTCGATCACCAGTGATTACAACATAACAGACCTTCTCAACCTCGCGCTGTTCCATTAAAGGATGAGAATCCTGTAGATCACCACCGGTAATACCAGCTAGAGTCTGTCGTGTCTTTTTGAAAAAAGGCTCAGCATTATCAGCTCTATCCTGAGCCTTTTGTAATTTAGCACTGGCTACCATCTTCATGGCTCGAGTAATCTTTTTAGTATTCTCAACACTACTTATCTGCCGCTTAATATCTCTCATACTTTGCATTCTGTCAGATCACCTCGCTTTACTGGCTCTTAGTGAGCTAGGCTGTAGCTTCTTCATCCTCAAGTTCTAATTTGCTTTGATCTACTTCAAAATCAGTTTTGAACTCTTCAATGGCGTCTTGTAGTTTTTCTTCTGTCTCTTCAGATAACTCTTCAGCCTCAACTATATCTGCACCTATTTCGGGCTTTTGAGCATCCATAAACTCTAAGAACTCATCTTCGAATCTATTAATATCCTCAACTGGAATATCATCTAAATATCCATTATTAACTGTATAGATAATAATTACCTGATCTTCTACAGCAACAGGACTTGTTTCATTCTGCTTTAAGACCTCTACAATTCGTTCTCCACGCGCTAATTTCTGCTGCGTTGCTTCATCAAGATCAGATCCAAACTGAGCAAAGGCTTCTAACTCACGATACTGAGACATATCAAGCTTTAACTGACCAGCAACATCTTTCATCGCAGAAATTTGAGCATCTCCACCAACACGAGAGACCGATAAACCAACATTAACAGCTGGACGTACCCCAGAGTAAAATAGCTCACTCTCTAAGAATATCTGTCCATCAGTAATTGAGATTACATTCGTTGGCACATAGGCTGAAATATCTCCTGCCTTAGTCTCAATAATAGGTAGAGCAGTTAATGAACCTGCACCTAAATCGTCATTTAATTTAGCAGCACGCTCCAAAAGACGAGAGTGCAAGTAGAATACATCACCAGGATAAGCTTCTCGTCCAGGTGGTCTTCTTAATAATAGTGACATCTCACGATAAGCAACGGCATGTTTAGATAGATCATCATAAACCACCAATACATCTTCACCTTCATACATGAAATGTTCTCCAACTGCACAGCCTGCATAAGGAGCTAAATACTGTAAAGGAGCTGGTTCACTAGCGGAAGCAGTAACAACAGTCGTATACTCCATAGCACCTTCACGCTCTAATTTATTTACCACCTGAGCAACTGTGGATGCCTTCTGTCCAATAGCTACATAGACACACTTAACATCCTCATCTTGCTGATTTACAATTGTATCAATCCCTAAAGCAGTCTTACCAGTTTGACGGTCACCAATAATCAATTCTCGCTGTCCTTTACCAATTGGCACCATAGAGTCAATAGCCTTAATTCCAGTCTGCATTGGATCTTCTACTGGTTGGCGTTCTACAATTCCTGGTACACCGGATTCTACAGGACGATTTTGCTCAGTATTAATTGGCCCCTTACCATCAACAGGTTCTCCTAGTGGATTAACAACTCTACCACTCATCTCTTTTCCTACTGGGACTTCTACAACTGCTCCTGTTTTATAAACCTCATCGCCTTCTTCAATCTCTGATTCATCACCCATAATTACACAACCAATACTACTCTCTTCTAAGTTTAGAACCATACCACTGACGCCGCTTTCAAACTCTAAAAGTTCGGCTGCCATAGCATCTTCTAAACCATGAATTCGTGCAATACCATCACCAACACTAAGTACAGTTCCCACACCCTTAGCCTCTAATTCAACATCATAATTCTTAATCTCATCCTTAATAATCGAACTTATTTCTCCTGGATTAAGTTTCATTTTTTCACCCCTAACTTACTTCTAATGTCTGCAAATCTAGTTCCATCTCGTGGAGATAATTGCGAATACTACCATCAATTACTTTATCCCCAATCTTCAAGATTAAACCACCAATTAAATCAGGCTCAATTTCTAACTCTAAAGTAATATCCTTATCTAAAATATTACCCAACTTTTTTTTCAAACTCTTCTTTTGAGCAGTAGATAACTCAAGTGGTGCTGTAACCTTAACTTCTAATTTATTCTCTCGGTCTTCTACTAAAGAGTTAAATTCTTGATAGATTTCATCTAAAAACTCTATTCTGTTCTTATCAATTAATAGCTTTAGAAAATTAAAAAGGTCAGTAGATATTTGACCCTTGAAAATTTCAGCTACTATCTCTTTTTTCTGCTCATAATTAAGTTTAGGATGATTTAACACTTGATTTAATTCTTTATTCTCCTGCGCAATCTCTATTACATCAGCAAATTCCGCAGCAATATCTTCTAATTCATTCTCTTCAGTTACTAACTCAAATAAAGCTTCAGCATACTTTTCAGCAATCTCTTGTTCTATCACTGTACTTCACCTAACTTCTCTTCATCAAGTTCTGCAATATAATTTTTAATCGTCTCTTCTTGAACCCCACTATCAACAACTTCTTCTAACGTCTTTTTAGTCATCATTACAGAAATATTAGCAACTTCATCTTTTAATTCCTTCTTAGCTTGCTGCTTAGCTCGAGCAATATTCTCTTCAGCTTGATTTATCTTTCTCTCTGCTTCTTCTTCCGCCTCATTAATAATCTGTTTTTCTTTATCTCGACCCCGCTGTTTACCTTCTTCAATTATATCCTGAGCTTCCTCTTTAGCATCACGAAGTTTCTTTTGATATTCCATCTTTAACTCTTCAGCCTCTTCTTCTTTCTGCTCAGCATCCTCTATCTTATTAGAGATCTTGTTTGATCTCTGCTCCATAAAGTTAGTCACAGGTTCAAATAGAAAATGTTTGAGCACTAAGAATAGAACTATAAAGTTTATGAGTTGAAAAAAGAAGGTAACTCCTAAATCAATCATTTCTTTCCCTCCCTTCACAGAATAACCTTCACCCTAATTAAGTCTTAACTGCAAACAAAGTGAAACGAAGATGAATAATGAAGCCATTACCCATCTTCACCTATGTTTTCCATTACATAAATGGATTAGCGAATAATAGGATTAAAGCAATTACTAAGCCATAGATACCAGTTGTCTCTGCTACTGCAGCACCAAGTAACATTGTTCTCACAATTACACCCTGTGCTTCTGGTTGTTTACCTACAGCCTCAGCACCTTTACCTGCTGCAAACCCCTGACCAATTCCTGCACCAATACCTGCAATCATTGCTAAACCTGCACCAATAGCTGATGCGGCTTGAATTAAAGCTTCACCACTCATAATAAAATTCCTCCTCATGTTTGATAGTAATAATTTTAAAAGATTTTATCTTAAGTAAATGGATTAGCAAATAACAAGATTAAAGCAATTACTAAACCATAAATACCAGTTGTTTCTGCTACTGCAGCACCAAGTAACATCGTTCTCACAATCAATCCTTGATAAGTAGGTCTACTACCCACCCTTTCAGCACCTTTACCTGCTGCAATACCTTGACCAATTCCTGCACCAATACCTGCAATCATTGCTAAACCTGCACCAATTACTGAAGCAGATTTTATAACAGCCTGAGGTTCAAATTGTGATAACCAGTTCAAAAACGTTTCTATCACTGCTCCTCCCTCCTTCCTCAAATGGAGAGATTACTCCATTTCCATTGAGATATAAGTCATAGTTAACATAGTGAAGATAAAGGCTTGTAAGACTCCAGCAAAGACTGTGAAATACAGATCAGCAAGTCCTGGAACACCAAGTCCCACTACAGCATACAATAAGCCCATAATTACAACACCACCACCAAGCATATTCCCAAATAAACGAAAAGCTAGTGACATTGGATCAGCTAAATTACCAATTAGATTTAATGGGAACATAAAGGGTAGCGGTTCGAAATAATCTTTTAAGTAAGTCCCAATTCCTTTTGATTTTACTCCAAAATAGTGAATATTAAAGAATGTTATAGCTGCTAAAGCAAAAGTAGTATTTAAATCAGCAGTGGGAGTATATAAGTGAAGTATGTCTCTGCCAGGAACAATTCCTATTAGATTAGAAATCGTTAAATAAATCATCAAGCTTCCAATATAAGGAGTGAATTGCTGCATTCCTGACCCCATAGCACTCTCAACTAAGCCGTGCATTGATTCTACCAATGCTTCTACAATATTTTGCAGACTACCTGGCTCAGGCTCCTCTTTTAAATCCCGTGTAGCAAGCCACGAAAAGATAGCTAAAACAGCTATAATAATCCAAGTAGTTGTTACAGTAGACTTAATGGGATAACCACCAATTTCAAAGAGCACCTCAGGAGCAAATGCCTCTACATTAGGTTCATTTAAAAACATCTTCTCAATTAGCCTATTGAAAAAGTTCATTCTCTCTTGTCCCTCCTTTCTTATCCAGTCCAATTATTTTGATGTTGAGGCCATATATCAAAAAAATTAATCACAAAAATAACAACTTTAACTATCAACATCCCTATAATGGTAGAAAAAAGATTTATGTGATTATTCTTTATTAAAGTATAAAGAATAAAAAACCAAAAACCGTATTTAAGTAGATACTGCACAATCATATAAGCTCCAGCTGATATGGGCTCAAAACCAATTGCCTTCTTTAAAGAAAAAGAGAGCAAAAATAAATTGCTAATCCCCATTGCACTGCCAGCAATGATGCCTAAAGCATCTTTTAAACCCCATAAGTAAAAGACAAAAGTACTAATCATAAAGACAGCCGCTAATGTCCACTTAATAATAAAAATAGTCGTCTCTTTTACTTCTTTCATTGCATCACTTCCCATCATCTTGCTGCTGCATGATCAAACGATAAGAATTGCGAAAGCCAGCACTAACTCCTACAATAATACCTAACAGTAAGAATACTACATTAGTCTCTAATAAGTTATCCAAATAATTACCCAACCATACTCCAGCAAAGACTGGTACTATCATTGTAATTCCAACCTGTGATAATAAGGCTAACGCTTTGAGAAAGCTTACTCTATCTTTCATTTTAACTCTCCTAAATTAATATTCCCTAGTCCGACCTTAAATTATTCATCTAATTTATCCTGCTTATGTAATTATAGCAAATATGCTTTCAATTAACAACAAATATAATGAAAAGACTACAGCATATTGCCGTAGCCTTATTCTACTTTTTTCAACTCAATTCGTCATCATTCATCTTAATTCATCTTTTTTTAATTTACTATATTCATTATAATAAATATCTTTATTATTGTAAAGTATAATTATATAATAATAATCTACAATCAACAGAATTAATGCAATTATTGAAAGAATTAATGTGACTATTGAACTTAATAAGGCTTAATTATTGACATTATTAAGCCTTATATTATTAATTAATGCAATTATTAAAGAATAATAGTTCTTTTTAGCATAAATTAAAAACCTAAACTCTTATTTAATTCTCTAAATTCCCACAGCCCTAATGCTGATAAGAGGAGAGTACTGCATAATAAAATCAATCCCTGTTTAAAATCAGCACTATGCATCCCGACTGCTATTAAAGCGAAAAAGATGCTGATAAGATAGATTACGCCCATTACTTCAAACTGCTTTAAGCCCAGTCTTAGCAGTTTATGATGGAGATGACCTTTATCAGCTTCAAAGAGCGAATTACCAGCTAATCTTCTGCGTAAAATAGCAAAAATAGTATCTAACATGGGCACTCCTAAAGCCAAGATTGAGATTAAAATAGTTAAGACTGTAATCGTCTTTAAATAGCTAATTACAGCTACTGCACCTAAACTAAAACCTAAGAACATACTTCCAGTATCGCCCATAAAGATTTGGGCTGGATTTAAATTATAAGGTAAAAACCCTAATGCAGCACCTACTAAGGGCACAATTAATAATAAGACCTGAGTTTGACCTTGTTGATAAGCAATAACTCCTAAAGTAACAGCAGCAATAATAGAAACTCCTGCTGCTAAACCATCTAAACCATCAATTAAATTAACTGTATTAGTAACTCCCACTAGCCAAGATAAGGTAATTGGAATCGATAAATAGCCTAAATAATAAACCCCTCCACTAGGATTAGTTATTAGTTCTATCTTAACGCCCATTAAAAGCAATATTAAGGCAGCAATTAACTGCCCACTTAATTTTAGTCGAGCAGAAATCTCATATAAGTCATCTATAACTCCTAAAAATACAATTAGACTACTGCTCATAATTACTCCATAGAATCTATCTGCAATTCCTAAAATCAATAGCGCTAATAGAAAAGAAAAAAAGATAGCTAATCCACCTAAACTCGGAATAGACTCTTGATTTATCCGCCGTTCATTAGGAAGATCTACAGCTCCTAAATAAAGGGCTACTTTCTTAACTAAAGGAGTTAATAATAAGCTACCTAGTAAACTTAACAAGAATAGCTTAATCATTATTTTCATCCTCTCTAATTAAAGTCTATCATTCATTATAGGGAATTAGCCATCGGATTACAATTATTCTATTATGGTAATTTAGTCAATTTGTTCTAATTCAATTGCAGCTTCTTCTAACATCTTCTGGGCCAATTGATCAGGATAAGCGCCTTTAAATACAATCCGCTCAATCCCGGCATTAATAATCATCTTAGTACATAGAATGCAGGGCTGATGAGTACAGTATAAGACAGCTCCTTCAATTGAAGTTCCATGCTGTGCTGCTTGAATAATAGCATTCTGTTCTGCATGCAGCCCACGGCATAATTCATGCCTTTCTCCAGAGGGCACATTCTTCTTTTCCCGTAAACAGCCTGTCTCACTACAGTGAGGCAGACCGCTAGGGGCACCATTATAGCCAGTAGTTAAGACTCTTTTATCCTGCACTATAATAGCTCCTACTTTCCGCCTTAAACAGGTTGAACGCTTGGCTACTACATGAGTTAATTCCATAAAGTATTGCTCCCAAGAGGGTCTTCCTTCTCCAGTCGGTTCTTTTATATCTAATTTATTTTGTGCCAAATAATCTGTCACCTGCATCTCCTAAACCTGGTACAATATAGGCATGGTCATTTAACTTTTCATCGACTGCAGCTGTATAGATATCTACATCTGGATGAGCCTCTTGTAAACGTTCAATACCTTCTGGAGCAGCTACTAAACAGACAAATTTAATATTTTGAGCTCCTTTATCCTTAACAAATTTTAATCCTGCTTCAGCTGTACCGCCTGTAGCTAACATAGGATCAACTACAATCACTTCTCTTGAACCTAATTCTGGCGGCATTTTACAGTAGTATTCTACTGGTTCTAAAGTATCAGGATCACGGTAGAGACCAATATGACCTACTTTAGCAGCAGGGGCTAAAGAAACAATACCATCTACCATACCTAAACCTGCTCTCAAAATAGGGACTACTACCATCTTCTTACCTGCAATCACATTAGCTTCAGTCTCAGTAATTGGTGTTTCAATCTCAATACTCTGCAAAGGTAAATCTCTTGTAATTTCATAACCCATCAGAGCAGCAATCTCATCAGTCAACTCTCTAAATTCCTTAGTACCTGTTTCTTTCTTTCTTAAATATGTCAACTTATGTTGAATTAAGGGATGATCAATCGTATGAACTTCACTCATTTTATAAAACCTCCTTGTTTTAGCGGTCAGCGGTCAGCCTTCAGCCTTCAGCCTTCAGCCCTCAGCATACAAGCATACAAGCAATAGCTTTGAGCTGTGAGTCTTGAGTCTTGAGCAGCTGTCAGCGGTCAGCCTTCAGCCTTCTGCTTACAAGCATACAAGCAATAGCTTTGAGCCTTGAGCAGCTGTCAGCGGTTAGCTTTCAGCCTTCAGCGTACAAGCGCTTTTAGCTCTCTGTATTTGACTTTATGTTTTTAGCTGACAGCTGACGACTGACGCCTGATAGCTCTTTTACGCCTTCAGCTCACGCCTCACAGCTCATAGCTCAGAGCTCTTACCTTGACTTGCCTTTAGCTGACAGCTGAAGACTGATACCTGATAGCTTATTTAAACAACGGATAATCTTCTACTAATTCATTAACTTCTGCTCTCACTTCTTCTTGTACTGCTTCATCATCTAAGTTCAATAATACCTTAGTAATTAGTTGCCCTACCTGCTTCATCTCCTCTTCTTCAAAGCCGCGTGTTGTTAAAGCAGGACTGCCTAATCTAATTCCGCTTGTCACAAAAGGACTTCTCGTTTCAAATGGAATTGTATTCTTATTGACTGTAATCCCTACTTCATCAAGGGCATGTTCAGCTTTCTTACCTGTGATATCATGTTGGGTTAGATCGACTAACATTAAGTGATTATCAGTTCCGCCTGCTACGATTCTGAAGTTATCAGCTAAATAATCAGCTAAGACCTTAGCATTTTTAATCACTTGCTCCTGATAAGCTTTAAACTCTTCTGTCAAGGCTTCTTTAAAACAGACAGCTTTAGCAGCAATCACATGCATTAAAGGACCGCCTTGGATACCAGGAAAGATAGCTTTATCAATCTCTTTAGCTAAGTCTTCTTCACATAAGATCATACCGCCCCGAGGACCGCGCAGAGTCTTATGGGTAGTTGTAGTAACTACATGAGCTGATTCAACCGGATTTTGATGTAAGTCTGCTGCTATCAATCCAGCAATATGAGCCATATCGATCATTAAATAAGCATCAACCTCATCGGCTATCTCTCTGAGACGAACGAAATCAATCTCACGCGAGTAAGCACTAGCTCCTGCTACAATCATATCTGGATCTTCTGTTTGGGCCAACTCAAGAATTACTTCATAATCAAGCCTTTCTGTCTCTTCATCAACACCATAGGCGACAAAGTCATAGTAATCTCCTGACATATTGACGGGACTACCATGAGTTAAGTGCCCACCGTGGTTTAAATCCATTCCTAACACCTTAGAACCAGGCTCTAAAAGAGCAAAATAAACCGCCTGATTAGCTTGAGAACCCGAATGAGGCTGTACATTAGCATGCTCAGCACCAAATAGTTCTTTGGCCCGTTCAATAGCTAATTTTTCAACCTTATCAACATGTTTACAACCACCATAGTACCTCTTATCAGGATACCCTTCAGCATACTTATTAGTTAATTCTGTCCCCATTGCTTCTAGGACAGCATCACTTACAAAATTTTCAGAGGCAATTAGTTCTAAATTATTCTTTTGACGACTCACTTCTTCATTAATAGCTTCATTAACCTTTGGATCAACATCAAGCAACTTTTTCATTTTAACACTCCTTTATCTTATTAATTCTTCTCTCATGTCGTCCACCATCAAATTCTGCATCTAACCAGGCCTTTACAATTGCCTTTGCCAACTCTGCTCCAACAATTCGTCCTCCCATAGTCAAAACATTGGAATCATTATGCTTCCTCGTTGCCCGAGCAGAAAAGACATCATGACAGAGGGCTGCTCTAATACCAGTTACTTTATTAGCAGCAATAGACATTCCAATTCCTGTCCCACAGATCAAAATTCCTCTCTCACACTCCCCATCAGCCACTGCTTTAGCTAAGGGCAGAGCATAATCAGGATAATCAACAGACTCTGTAGAATCTGTTCCAAAGTCCTTATATGCAACCTCTAATTCTTCTAAGAGAGCTATAATCTCCTCTTTTAGATCATAGCCTCCATGATCACAACCAATTGCTACTTTCATTTCAATTCCTCCTACTAAAATAAAATTAATAATTGATAATTTATAATGAACAATTAAGTTCAAAAACAGAAACAACTACTAAAAAATTTACTATATTAAAAAATACTCTTAGAATTAAGAAAGTAAAAAATGTAAACCTAACAAAATCAAAACTAATCCACCTATGATTTGGGCTTTATTAGCTAAGACTAAACCTATCTTATCACCTAAAATGAGACCAATTAAGACCATAATACCAGCAATTAGACCTAAAAGCAAACAACTAAATAACATATTTGCATCTAACATACCTAAACTAAACCCAACTGATAGAGCATCTATGCTAACACTGACAGCTAAGATTATTATACCCCATAAGGATAGATCAAACCCATAAACAGTATATTCTCGGTCATGACTACTCTCTTTAATCATGATCAGCCCTAAAATCATCAATAAGCCAGCACCGATCAAACTAGTAATCTGCTGGATTGTCGTTTCAAAATAATACTGCCCAAAAAAGTAATCCAATAATTGGGCTAAGTTAATTCCTAACAGCGGCATTAAGATATGAAAGAAGGCAATTATTAAACTTAACTTTAGCATCACAGATAACTGCAATCGAGTCATGCCCATTGCTATCGAAACAGAAAAAGCATCAGTCCCTAAAGCTACTCCTAAACAGACTAACTCTATTAATCCCATCTCATCACTCCCTGTAGATAATTATTACATATATATTGCTCAGGGAGTTAAAATATTTTAAGTAATTGGCTGTCAGTCTTCAGCTTTCAGCTCTCAGCACGCGAATATAAAATCGTACAAGCAGCTCATAGCTCATAGCTCATAGCCCATAGCCCATAGCTCATAGCTCACAGCTCTCTGCCTTTGACTTTATAGTTTTGACCGTCAACTGTCAACTATATCTATTTGACTTTATGTTTTTAGCTGACAGCTGACGACTGATAGCTGATAGCTCTTTTACGCCTTCAGCTCACAGCTCATAGCTCACAGCTCATAGCTCACGACTGATAGCTGATAGCTCTTTTGCTTAGCTCCGCTCTAACTGAGCCCTCCGAGTTTTCTAAAATACAGAAAACTCTACGTGTAAACCATTTCGCTCTACTTTGAGCTAAGTATCTTGCGTAATCTATATGCAATGCTTTTTGCTTATTGCCTACTTACAACTGAATGATCTGATAACCAGCTGATTTACGGAGGCGATTCATAATCGCTAATCCTAATCCTTCTTCTGGTAATCCTTCAATCAAAATCTTATCAACCCCTAAATCATCAAATTGCCGGAGTAACTTAAAGAGATTATTACTAATTTCAGTTAAGTTATTACGACTCCCCATTGCCTTAACCAAACCGTGCTGATAGGAATCTTGATACTCACAACTTGCCATAATTCCTACATTACTCTCTTGGGCAGCTAACTCTTTAATCTTAATATTTATATCCTCTGGTTCTCCTTCTACTAAGATAACCTCAGCTTGAGGAGCATAATGTCTATACTTCATTCCAGGGGAGATAGCTTCTTTAGATTCATGATGCACCTTAGTTTTAACAGCAGGATCAATCTCTACTATCCCTAACTCTGTGCTTAATTCTTCATATGTAATACCACCTGGACGCAGTAAAGTAGGCACTTCATGGGAAAGATCTATAACAGTTGACTCAACTCCAATCCCAGTCTGACCACCATCCACTACAGCAGCAATCTTACCAGCCAAATCAGTGATTACATGTTCTGCTATAGTAGGACTTGGTTTGCCTGATAGATTAGCACTCGGAGCAGCTAAAGGTACTCCAGCCAATTCAATCAGTTGCAAAGCTAAACTATGATTAGGCATTCTAAGAGCTACAGTATCTAAACCACCTGTCGTAATTTCTGGCACTTGAGCACTCTTATTTAAAACTAAAGTCAAAGGTCCAGGCCAAAATTTAGTCATTAACTTTTTTGCTGCTTGAGATAGAGAATCCCGTGTTAAATCATTTACTCTATCCCGCTGAGCAATATGAACAATTAATGGATTATCTGCCGGTCTTCCTTTAGCAGTAAAAATAGAGCGCACAGCATCCGCATTTAAGGCATTAGCACCTAAACCATAGACAGTTTCTGTCGGAAATGCAACTAGGTGACCTTCTTTAAGTAGTTGAGCTGCTTGATTTAATTCAGTCTCAGCAAAGATTTTACTTCCATTTTTTTCTCGCATTTTATCCCTCACTTATTAATCTGACCATAGTATATATTATTTTAAAAGAATTGTTAAGTATAATCTGAAAACTTATTAAATTTGTCATACCATATTAAAACTTCATTTCTACTTATGACTTAAAAAACAAAAAAGTGGACTCTAGGCAGTAGCCTAAAGTCCACTTTGAAAGATTACTCTTCACTAGTTAATTTATTATCTTTGAAATAGATCTCATGAATCCATAACCCAATACTACGTTCCATCGCTCTTAATAAATTATCCTTTTTATAGCGTACATACTTTCCATTCTGTGGAGTACGCTTCCCATAACCCCCTCTATACTTTTGATTCCATTTCCCAGATGGATCATGGGCATAATAGTATTGGTCATCAAAGCCGACTAAGACAATAATATGTCCATAGCTAGTAAATTTACCGTGAGCTATGACGGGCTTACCATCCTCTAATTGATCCTCAATATACTGAGGAGAGACATTAACATTATTCCTAATTCTAACATCTAAATCATTATTATGAGCATAATAATTAAATACTTCAGTAAAACCTCCGGCGTACTGAGCTTTCATCTTACCAAATTTCTTTGTAATCTCATCTGGCTCTCCCTGCCAAC
>JAWOFC010000169.1:0-4152 GCA_046482455.1 Halanaerobacter sp.
GGAAGAAACCAAGTTATCCATAAAGCATTGTAATGACAGCTTTGAACTTAGCTGAGAGCACTAATATAAGGAACGGGGGTGAATTCCTGATTATTATTCTATAATCAGGCTAATATGTTCAATAAATTAGATGACCAACTTTTAGATAGGATTAGTTTGTGGCTTTTAATTGCAGTTATTGTTCTAATTCCTTCTATTTATATCCCGCAGTTTAATAATAGTGGAGGTGGGATCTATAAGATAGGGGAGTATGAGCAGATTGTACCTTTATATGAAGACTATACAACTAAACCTAAATTCTATACAATGTTAGTCTTAGTCTGTCTCTTATTAATTACTCAATACTTAAAGATTAAGCAGAATAAGAAGGAGATAAATTGGAAAAAAGAGTATCTACCCCTAGTCTTATTCTTAGGATTAGTATTTTTATCAGCTCTCTTCTCTCCTTATAAAAAGATTGTTATTTATGGGAAGACCTATCGTCATGAAGGGCTCTTGGCCTTTGTCTCCTATGCAATATTATTCTTTGCAGCGATTGGGGTTGTCGATACTAAAGAGAAATTGCAAAAGCTTTTAAAATATCTCTTTATTTCGGGTGCTGTAATTTCAGCTATTGGATTGGTTCAATACTTTGGTTATGACTTAATTAAGATGCAAGATAAAATGATGAGAGCGGAGAGTACCTTAGGCAATTCTGATTTTGCCGGCAGCTATGTTAGTCTCTTATTTCCTTTAAGCTTTGTCTTATTTTTCTATGCTAAATCTAAAGTTAAGTTATGGTCTTTAGGAATAGTTACTACTATCTTTTATGCATTTTTAATTGCTACAGGGACGAGAAGTGCTTATGTAGCCTTATTGGCTTTGCTACCAATAACTATTTATCTGCTGTATGATAAGTTATTAGAGAATAAGAAGAGATTGATTATTATTCTGCTAATCTTTTCTTTAGTCACTGTAGGTTTAGCTAGGATAAATAGTGACTATTCATGGCAGAGATTCTTAAGCTTATTTCAAGAGAGTAAGACTCTAGTCACAGGTACTCCTGAAGAAAAGGAACAAGTAGGCTCGACGCGGATGTATATTTATAAGACAACAGTCCCACTTTTATTTAAGAGACCATTTCTAGGCAGCGGTCCTGATACTTTTCAAATTGTCTATCCCCAAGAGAAGTATAGAGAGTTTAGAGATAAGCTGCTAATCTTAGATAAGGCACATAGTGAGTATCTGCAGTTAGGAGTGACATTAGGTCTGCCTGCTTTAATTACTTACTTATGGTTTCTATTTGAGGTAGTAAAGAGTAACTTTAAGACTATAACTATAAATAAGAAGTATCAGATTGCTTTATTATTAGCAGTTATCGCTTATTTAGTCCAAGCAGCCTTTAATATTAGTGTGCTTGCTGTAGCACCTCTCTTTTGGATTTTATTAGGCTTAAATATTTCGGCAAAGTTCTTGACAAAGCAGTCTTAATTACATATACTTATTAATAACAATTAAAGATTTAACTAAAAGCGATGATGGGACTAAGTAGACAATTTAAAATCTATTACAGAGAATTAGGGGTGCTGAGATCCTAATATAGGTCAAATTGCTGAACTCCTCCCTGAGCTGTAGGCTGAACGATTTGTTTCTAGTAGGTACTTGCCGGTTCAACATCCGTAATCATATGTTGAAGTATGAAGCATACTACAAGTATGTGAGTACTTATAAGGCTATTGCTGTGAGGTGATAGTAAATATGGGTGGTACCACGTGAGGGAACCTCTCGTCCCAGTTAACAGAACTAACTCTGTTAATTGCGATGAGAGGTTTTGTTAGTTTAATAGTTAATAATAGAGAAGAAATCTGATTAGGATAAATGGAAGGGGAAATAGTATTAGAGACTAGATAGCATCTAGTCTCAGAGCATAAAAAGGAGTGAGAAAAAGTGACTAAGATGACTGGAGCCGAAATGTTTGTAGAATCTTTAGCACAAGAGAAGGTAGAGGTGATATTTGGTTATCCAGGAGGAGCAGTATTACCGATTTATGATGAATTATATGATGCTGATTTCGAACACATTATGCCGCATCATGAACAAGGGGGTATCCATGCTGCTGATGGTTATGCCCGTTCAACAGGAAAACCGGGAATCTGTATTGCTACTTCTGGACCAGGAGCAACTAATTTAGTAACTGGCTTGGCAAATGCTTATATGGATTCAGTACCAATTATTGCATTTACTGGACAGGTGCCGAGTTCAATGTTGGGGACAGATGCCTTTCAAGAGGCTGATATTACAGGGATTACAACCCCTATTACCAAGCATAATTATTTAGTGCAGGATGTTAAAGAACTGCCGCGGATTATTAAAGAAGCATTTCATATTGCTACTACAGGGAGACCAGGACCGGTATTAGTTGATTTGCCGAAGGATATTCAGCAAGCAGAGGCAGAATTTGTCTATCCTGATCAATTAGATTTACCAGGTTATAAACCAACTTATGAAGGACACGGTCTACAGATTAAGAGAGCAGCTGAGAAGATTAATGAAGCCCAGCAGCCATTATTATATGTTGGTGGTGGTGCGATTAGTTCTGATGCTAGTCAAGAAATAAGAGAATTAGCTCGCAAGGCTTCGATTCCTGTAACTACTACTTTAAATGGTTTAGGGGCAGTAGATGAAAGAGATGATCTATCGATTGGAATGTTAGGAATGCACGGCAGCACTGAAGCAAATCTTGCTATCTCTAATGCGGACTTAGTAATTGCAGTAGGGGCTAGATTTGATGATCGAGTGACTGGTGATTTAGATGCCTTTATACCTGATGCGGAAGTAATTCATATTGATATTGACCCAGCTGAGGTTGGTAAGAGAGTGCTAGTCGATATACCAATTGTGGGTGATGTCAAGAATATATTATCGGACTTGAATCCATTAGTCGAAGAGAATGAGCATGAGGAATGGTTAGCAGAGATTGATGAGTGGAGAAAACTCGATGCAGGCTTTAAAGAAGAGCCTGATGATGTAATAGTACCGCATCAGATTTTAGGAGCTGTTGATGAGTTAACCCAAGGCAAGGCATTAATTACAACTGAAGTGGGACAGCATCAGATGTGGGCAGCTCAATTTTATCAGTATAGTGAACCACGGAGTTTCATCTCTTCTGGTGGTTTAGGAACCATGGGTTATGGTTTTCCTGCTGGTGTAGGAGTTCAGGCAGGTAATCGTGATAGAGATGTCTTTGTAGTAGCAGGAGATGGCAGCTTTCAAATGAATATGCAAGAACTGGCTACAGTAGTTAAAAATGATCTGTCAGTTAATATTCTTATCTTTAATAATCAATATTTAGGTATGGTGCGCCAATGGCAGGAGATGTTTTATGATAAGAGATACTCTTCTACCTGTCTAGGAAAGAAGTCCGATTGTCCAGATGACTGCTCAGAGCCAGGAGAAGACTGTCCAGAAATGGTACCAGATTTTGTTAAACTAGCAGATAGCTTTGGTATTGCAGCTAAAAGAATTACTAAGCCATCTGAAATTAAGCCAGCAATAGAAGAAGCAATGAATACAGAGGGGGCTTATCTAATAGATTGCATTATCGATGCTGAAGAGAATGTATTTCCTATGGTGGCTCCTGGTGGTAGTTTGGATAATATGGTATTAAAGGAGGATTCAGAATGAAGAAACATACACTTTCAGTCTTAGTGGCTAATCAATCGGGTGTCTTAGCTAGGATTGCCGGTCTATTTAGCCGCCGCGGTTTTAATATTGATAGTCTATCAGTTGGTCGCACAGAGAATGATGATGTTTCACGAATCACTCTAGTGGTTGCTGGTGATAATAGAGAATTAGAGCAGGTTACAAAACAGCTGCATAAATTAGTAGTAGTTTATAAAATCAATGATTTAACCGATAAAGAGATCGTTGACCGTGGTTTAGCTCTAATTAAGGTGGAGTCTAATTCTAATAATCGCTCTGAAATTATGGAAGTAGTAGATATCTTTCGGGCCAAAATTGTAGATGTTAGTTCTGATTCTGTGATGGTTGAGGTAACTGGTGATGAAGATAAGATTAATGCCTTAGAAGACTTGTTAAAGCCGTTTGGCATCAAGGAGTTAGTTAGAACAGGTAAGATTGCTATGGCAAGAGGGAATAAATAGCTGTCAGAGT
>JAWOFC010000177.1:0-5612 GCA_046482455.1 Halanaerobacter sp.
AAAGGGAATACTTGCTTCAGTTATATTTTTTAGTGTAATATAAGGGCGGGGACGATTAGTAATCCTTTTTATTACATGTACAATTAAATGACTGACTATTAATGAAACCCCTGCTTCTAGCCCTAATTTATAATCAATTAATAAAAAGATTATAATCGAAACTAAAGTAGTAAATTTAGCCCCTCCTAAATTAGTTAGATAAGGCATTAAAAAATCTAAGATACGACAGCGAATTTTATTATAAATAAACTCTAATATTTTACGATCTCCAAAAAAGAGCGGAGTCTCTAGTCTGCTTTTTGGTGGTCTATCCACTGGCTATCCCTCCTTTGAGGCTCTACTTTAGCTGTTAGATTAGATTCAAATCAACAAATTACAATTTAATTATATACGGGAAATATTAAAATAGAGTTAAAAGAATATTAATTATCTGTAAATGTTTTATAGTCTATAGAGGTCAACTTCCTTTAGCTCTTCTTTATAATAGCTGAATTTAGGCTCTTCGGCACTATAAAATAAATGTGCTTGGCAGTTACAATCACTTGATCCAAAACCAGCTAAGGGCACTGTACTTCGTTCTACAAATAATTGGGCCAATTGATGTTCAAAACGCTCTGTACTATAAAGATACCAAATGGCAGCTAAATCTGTTCTAGCACGTAGATAATCAATATGCCAGTGGCTTTTTTTATGCTCTTGATTATGTCTTTTAACCCTTGCCTGTACTCCTCCAGGACCAAGAGCACTGCCCACATAAATATAATAGCCCTCTTTTAGATCAATACTATCCAATTTACCGATCTGGATCTCTTCTTCTACTTCATTATATAAGATTAAGACATAACTTCCTGCCTCTTTATTAACTTCTTGTATTAACTGCTCTTCTTCCATCTCTTAACCTCCATTATAGCTCAACTACTTCTACTTCATTTATAGCTGCAGTAATCAATTCTTCAACCTCTAATCTATTCTCACTAGCAGTTATTTGAGCAAAGCTAGGATGAGTCTCTGGTCTCTGTGGTACAAAGAGACTACAACAATCTTGAGCAGGCTTAGTTGAGATTTTATAAGTTCCAATCTCTCGTGCCTGTTCAATGATTTCAGTCTTATCAAAGCCAACTAAAGGACGTAAAATCGGTAATTGAGCAGCTTCATTAGTCACCTTAATTGCATCTAAAGTCTGACTAGCTACTTGAGCTATACTCTCTCCAGTAACCAAAGCCTTAGCCCCCTTAGTCTGAACAATTCTTTGGGCAATCTTAATCATCTGCCGTCGCATAATTAGGGTGATTAAATCATCATGACAGTTTTGATTAATCTCTTGTTGGATTTCAGTAAAATTGACAATATGCAGCTTTAATCCCTGTTGATAGTAAGCCAACTTTTGGGCTAAATCAATCACCTTCTCTTTGGCTCGAGCACTAGTAAAGGGGGGCGTATGGAAATAAATAGGTATTATTTCAACTCCGCGCTTCATCGTTAACCACGCAGCCACAGGACTATCAATTCCACCTGAGAGCATTAACCCTGCCTGATCAGAAGTTCCTATCGGCAGACCACCTAATCCGCTTCGTTCACTACTATAAATATAAGACTTTTCATCGCGAATTTCAACTGTTAATTCTAATTGGGCACCCTCTAAATCAACTTCTAAAGCTCCATTAGGAGTATTAGCAATCAAATAAGCCCCTAACTCTTTATTTACCTCCATTGTATCTAAGGGAAAACCTTTATTACTGCGGTTAGTAGTAATCCGAAAAGGAAGTGGTCTCTCTTTTCTAGTCTCTAATTCTTTTTTAATTAACTCTAAAGACTGCTCTTTTATTTTCTCTATATCTAAATTTACCTTTTGCGCTGGACAGATACCTACAATGCCAAAGAGATCGCTTAATCTTTCTAAGGCATCTTCTTTATTAGCATCTGTCTGGACAAAAATACGTCCAAAGGTCTTAGTTACTTTTGACTTCGCTCTTAACTCTTTAAGAGCAGCTTCAATATTCTCGATTAATTTATCTTCAAACTTATATCTATTCTTACCCTTTGTACCAATTTCACCATATCTAATTAAAAAGAGATTCTCCATTTTGACACCTCTAAATTATTTTTCTAAGCATAGTTACTTTCTCTTGCAATCTATTAACTACTTCTTTGATTTCTTCTGCGCTATTATTAACTCCTAAACTAAAGCGTAGAGTGCTTGCAATTAAATCCGACTCTAAAGCAATCGCTTCTAAAACATGATTACTATCCCTGCGGCGTGATGAACAGGCAGCACCTGTCGATAGATAAATATTATCTTCTGCTAAACTATGGACCAAAACTTCACCTTTGAGCCCTTGAAAAGATATATTAGCAATATGCACTGCTCCTTCTTCTAAAGATGGACCATTAAGGGAAGTGCCTTCAATTTCATCTAAAATACTATGCACTAGCATCTCTTTTAGCTTCTTCATCCTATGCTGCTTCTCTTTAGCTAAGAGTTCAACAGCTTGACCAAAACCAGCAATTCCTGGTACATTCTCTGTGCCGGGTCTTAAACCCTCTTCTTGACTACTGCCATAAAAGATACTCTTTAATTTCGTACCTGAAGCAGCATATAAGGCTCCTACCCCTTTTGGCCCATGAATCTTATGGGCACTCAAAGAACAAAGGTCAATTTCTAAGCGGCCCGGAAAGAAATCAATCTTGCCCAGAGCCTGAATAGCATCTACATGCCAAAATAGCTTCTGATACTCTTCGATTAAAGAACTTATCTCTTCTAAGGGCTGAATAGTTCCTAACTCATTGTTAACAGCCATCGTGCTTAATAAAATTGTATCATCATTTAAGTATTCTTGCAATTGTTTTAAATCTATCCCTCCAGCTTGATTAACATCTAAGTATTTTACATCCCACTCATCCTCTAGGTTCTGAAAAAGATTTAAGACAGAGGGATGTTCAATCTTAGTTGTAATAATCCGCTTCCCAAACTGCTTTAAAGATCTAATAGCCCCTAATATTGCTAAGTTATTAGCTTCAGTACCGCCCGAAGTAAAATAAAGCTCAGAATTATTCACTTTAAGCTCTTGAGCTAAGCTTTCTCTTGCCTCTTTAACTAATTTTTCCGCCTCTAATCCTTTTTCATGTAAGGAAGAGGGGTTAGCATAATTAGTAGTTAAAGCATCTTTGATTGCAGTCACTACTTCAGGTAAGGCTTTAGTCGTTGCAGCATTATCTAAATAAATTTCTCCCATCAATCCCTCTCCTCTATTAGTTAGATTTATTGAGTTTTTCTAACTCTCGTGCTACAGAATTCAACTTCTGTTTCTGACTTGCTTCTTTATCCCGCCGGTCATCAATCTTAATATTAGTCGTTACCCTCTTTGCTCCTTGCATAAAAGGAACCTCATGCAACTTTCTGATTGCAACTAATATATCATCTAGTTCTCCTTCAATAATTGTTCCCATCGGCGTTAGTTCATATTCTATATTCTCATCTTTTTTTAAGACGTTTTGACATTTAGCTACATAGGGACTTAAACTAGTTGTTTCAGTTCCTACTGGAACGATAGTTACTTCTGCAATTGCCATATCAATCACTCCCACGTTTATAGTTTAAAGTTGACAGTTGATAGTTGACAGTTAACAGTTGAAGTCAAAAGCATAAAGTCAAAACATTAAAAACAGTTGATAGTTGATACCGTTTTTGTGGTTTTCACGAAGGCTATTATATACTCTATCTTCCAATATCTTTCTTTAACTGCTCATTATCAACTATATTAAACTGCTATAAAAATTTTTTCACAGCGACCTTAAATCTCTTATATTTATGAGTTCTAGACGAATTATAAGAGATTTGTAGAGCGAAGAAATACTTTTAGAGCAGTTTCTAAAAATCAACTACCCCTTCTAAGTTCGAAACATCAAACCCATCTAATAAATCCTCTAAATCTTTTAAGCTCTTAATCTCCTCTGCCATAAAGATCTTTAAAGCCCTATTCTTCCCAATGCCTGGTAGAGATTCTAATTGAGCAACTCCTGCCTGATTAATATCAAAAGGATGCGGTAGAGCAGTTATAGAACGATAGCCATAATCAATCACCTTTACATTCAGACTTTCTCCTAGCTCATAATTGCCTGGAATCCCAACTAGAATAGGATAAGTACCAATCTGGCGGCCAAAGGCAATCTTGCCCTTCTGTTCTTCAATAATCACTTCCTCTAAAATAGTGCCCACAGGAAAGACCCGTTTTAACATTGGTTTATTTATATCTTGATTTATCTTCTCTTTATACTCTTTAAAGTGATGTTTATCATAATCAGCAACTTCATAATCGCCTACCGGATTAACTTGACGAATATTAATCCGCCGCACTAAGAGTTCTGAATCTAAAAGATCTTTTAAAAACTTATAATTTAATTCCATCGTCTCTTCTCTTTCACCTTTTAAACCGTGCAAGAGATTAATACCTGGTAATAGCTTAGGAACTCCTGCTTCTCTAAAGCCACTAATTTGATTCATGATCTGAACAGCTTCTTTTGTCTTGGCTGGAGTAGTTCCTATCTGATTCTCCTTTAAGACTTGGGGATCAGCCGATTCTAATCCAAAGGCTGCAATATCTCCTGGGGTATTATACTTAGCAATCGTCTGTAGTATCTGTTTAGACTCTTTAGGATAATCAACAATATTACTTGGATTCATATTATCCATATGGAGCACTTTTAAATTAGGTGCTACTTCTCTAATCCCACTATATAAAGTATCTATTGCTTCAGGATTAGGTACTAAGGCTCCCTCTTTAACTTCAGCTTGATATAATAAGAGATCAGTCTGACCTCCTAAACGAAAGTAGCGATTACCTAGTTGATAGAGAGCCTTTATCTCTGCAATGATACCAGTAATGCTGCGCTGATAAGTAACTTCTTTAAATCCTTCACTACAGAAGGAACAACTCTTATCACGCGGACAGCCGCGAAAAGTCTCTATTTCACACATCAAGTGGGGGAAATTAGGATGTTTAGTCGTTAACTCTGCTCCTAATTTGGCCCATTTATCTATCAGTTGAGCCGGTGATTTAGACTCTAAAGCTTTCTTATTAGTTAATCTTTCATAGGCTTTAAGACCTGGTATTTCAGAGGCAAAATCTTTAATATTCTTAATCTCTAAAGCACAGTTAATAATTGGTCCACTTAAAATAACTTCCTGCTCGGCTAAATCTCGACCTAGAGCTTCAATCTCTTCTAAAGAGATTGGTTTACCGCCTAGATACTTGCCAGGGACAGTAGTTCCCGCCATAATAATTACTAGTTCAGAATCTTCTAACCTAGACCATCCTTCTTGCTTACTGCGAAATTGATCAATAGTTAAATAATCAATCTCTTCTTTATCCAATCCAGCATCCTTTAAAGCTCCATAAGTGTAACGTAAATGAGGAGCTAAATAAGGCGGTACTCCTAAACAGGAGGGTTCATCTAAATAGCCGTCTAAAATTACTACATTCATTAACTAAAACTCCTTTTTAAACTTCTATAATTAATAGTATTAATATTATATCAACTTGAAGAGTAAAATTAAAGCACTCCCCGAAATTATAATTTGACAGATTAAGTTGCAAAGAATAAACTATTAATAG
>JAWOFC010000231.1:0-3251 GCA_046482455.1 Halanaerobacter sp.
GATGGAAATAATGTTGATATAGATCAGGAGATGTCTAAGCTTGCTAAAAATAGTTTAGAATATCGTGCTGTCGTAAAACAGGTATCTAATCAGTTCAATCGTTTAGGTTCAGTTATACAAAAGTGAGGTAATTAATCATGGCTTTATTTAATGGGATAGATACTAGCGCTTCTGGTTTAACAGCCCAGAGACTAAGAATGGACCTTATTTCTAATAATCTAGCTAATGTCAATACAACACGAGGTGAAAATGAAGAGCCGTATCGAAAAAAAATGCCAGTTTTTGCTGCACGACTGCAAGAAGAGATGGATAATCTTGCTAATGATAATAAAAGGGGTCCGGGTAATGGAGTAGAGGTTTCAAAAATAAGGGAAAGCAGCCAACCTCCTAAGTTAGTTCATAAACCTGAGCATCCTGATGCAGATGAGAATGGATATGTAGAAATGCCTAATATAAATATTGTCTCGGAAATGACAGATATGATGTCAGCAAGTAAGTCTTATCAAGCAAATGTTACTGCTGTGAATACATCAAAAGAAATGGTTAAAAGTGCTCTACAGATTGGTTAAATAAAGGAGGATTATTCCTATGGAGATTAGTGGGCTTTCAAATAAAGGCATAACGCAGATGACTGATAAGATTAAAGAAACTGACAATAGTAATAAGCAAGACTCTTTTAGTTCATATTTAAAGAAATCAATTTCTGATGTTAATCAGTTACAGCATCAATCTAATCAAGCAAGTAAAGATCTGGCCTTAGGTAAAGAAGATAATGTACATGAAGTAATGGTTGCAGCACAGAAGGCAAAACTATCTGTGGATTTAACAACAAAAGTAAGTAATAAAGTTGTAGGTGCATATGAAAAGATTATGAGGATGCAGGTGTGATGTATTTAGTTAGTCAGATTGGGGTGTGAATATGGTCGGAAATTTTACTGAGTTAAAAGAACAATTAGTGCAATTATGGAATAACTTTGATAAAAGGGCTAAAATTATAATTATTGTATCTACTATAATTGCTTTTCTTGGACTACTAATATTAGTTAATTGGGCTAGCAGCCCTGATTATACCGTTCTATTTAATAATTTATCCTCTAAAGATGCTGGTAGTATAACTGATAGGCTTAAAGAAGAACAGGTTGACTATAAAATAGAGAATGATGGTAGTGCTATCTTAGTTCCGCGTAGTAAAGTTCATCAACTCCGCCTTGATTTAGCTAGTAATGACCTGCCTTCAGGAGGAGTTACTGGTTTTGAAATATTTGACGAGACTCAAATTGGCAGTACTGATTTTGAACAGAAAGTAAATTATTATCGTGCTTTATCAGGTGAGTTAACGCGGACGATTAAGCAGATGAAGAATGTAAGTTATGCTAAAGTACAGGTTACCCCTAGTAAAGATAGCATTTATAAAGATGAAGCACAACCAGCTAAAGCATCAGTAATGCTGCAATTAGAGCAGCATCAGCAGTTATCAACTTCACAAGTGCGCTCTATTGCGAATTTAGTAGCGAGCAGTGTGGAGACTCTTGATTTTGAGAATGTGACGATAGTAGATACAGGTGGTAATTTGCTATCAGCTAAATTAGAAGAAGAAAGTGAAGAGAATGGTTTGAGCGATCAATTAGAGATGAAGAATAGATTAGAATCTACTATGGAAGAAGATTTGAATGTTATGTTGACTAAGGTATTAGGTTTAAACAACTTTGTTGTTAAAGTAAATACAAATTTAAACTTTGATGAACGCAGTGTGACGAGCAAAGAATTTGAACCGATAGTAGATGATGAAGGGATTGTGCGCAGTAGACAGAGCAAAGAAGAGAGTCAAGAAGGGAATACTACGACTCCTGAAGGTGAGCCAGGAACTACTTCTAATGTGCCCCAGTATCAGGAGAATAGTGAAGAGCAGCAGCAGAGTGAAAGTGAAGAAGAGATTGTAAATTATGAGATTAATGAAAAGGTTGAGGAGTTTGTTAAATCAGAGGGGAATGTGGAACGTTTATCTGTATCAGTAATGGTGAATGAAGAATTAGAAGGACAGCAGCAAGATCAGATTAGACGAGCTATCTCAACAGCAGTAGGCTATAATCAAGACCGTGGGGATGAGATTTCTGTTGTTGGTATGCCCTTTGATGATTCAGTAGAAGAATCAACTACTCAAGCCCAAGCGGAATTGGAAGCACAGAGGCGGCAGAGAATGTACTTAATAGCGGCAGGAATTATTGCAGCTCTTGCTTTATTATTTTATTTATACCGCAAGAATCAATCTACATCAGAGGAAGCAGCTGAAGAGATTGACTATACAGTTGATGATACTAATGAGAGTGAAGAAGCTGCAACTAGTGAATTAAGTGAAGAAGAACAAGCAAAACGAGAACTGCGTCAAGAGTTACAGAAACTGGCTGAAGACCAGCCTGAAGAGATTGCTGAATTGGTTAGAAGTTGGATGTCGGAAGAATAATCTAAGGGGGTGAATTTATTGTGGCTAAAGAAGAATTAACTGGGCAGCAAAAGGCAGCAATTTTGATGGTTACTTTAGGTAAAGATACTTCAGCAGAAATATTTAAACATTTAGATGAAGAAGAGATTGAGGATTTAACCTTAGAGATTGCAAATTTAGATAAGATTGATTCTGAGACGAAAGAAGAAGTAATGAATGAGTTTCATCAAATGTGTGTCGCTTATGATTATATTAGTCATGGGGGTATGGAATATGCACAAGAGGTATTAGAAGAGGCTTTAGGAGAGAGTGAAGCTAATAATATTATTGATCGTCTAACAGCTTCGCTGCAGGTTAGACCCTTTGATCAGTTAAGGAAAGCAGATCCAGCTCAGATCTTGAACTTCATCCAGAGTGAACATCCCCAGACAATTGCTTTGATCTTATCTTATCTAGATCCCGAACAGGCTGCTACAATTATGTCCTCGCTGCCAGATGAAAAGAAGACAGAAGTTGCTAAGAGAATAGCCACTATGGACCGTACCTCACCAGAAGTAATAAAAGAAGTAGAGAGAGTTTTAGAAAGAAAGTTATCTTCTTTAGTTACTAATGAGTATTCTCAAGCTGGTGGTATAGATACTATTGTTGATGTCTTAAATCTTGCTGATCGAGGAACAGAGAAGAATATTTTAGATGAGTTAGATACTGAAGATCCGGAATTAGCAGAAGAGATAAAACAGCAGATGTTCGTATTTGAAGATGTTACTTTATTAACTGACCGTGATATTCAGGCTTTATTGCGTGCCACCCG
>JAWOFC010000233.1:0-2897 GCA_046482455.1 Halanaerobacter sp.
TCTCTCTTTTGCAACTTGATAAATTGACTCTCCAATCTCTTCACGCAGTCTATCAACAATAATTAATACTTCTTCTCCAGCTTCAACTGCCAGACAGTCTTTAACTATTATTTCTGCTGCTTCTTTTAATGAACTCATTCTTTCACTCCTTATCTATTCCTTTAGAATCTGAATTCTCTTTTAATTCAGCATAATATTTTGCTGCACCACCAACAATTGCTATACCAAAAGAGATTGCTCCTGCAATCATTAATGTATTAATCCCCTCTTCAACCCCCAATAAATAATCTCCTTTAATCATATGATACATCATATAATAGGCTGGAACTCCAGGGACTAAGGGTAAAATACCTGCTACAATAAATACTGTCGCCGGCAGCTTATAAATGCGGGCAAAAATCTCACCACAAACACCTACTGTTAGAGCTGCTATAAAGGTAGAAAAGACTACACTATCAGCAAAATTACTAGCCAGTAAAAAGCCACCCCAACTAATAGTTCCTGTTAAACCAATTGAAATTAAACTATTCTTAGGAGCCTGCAGCAAAATTCCAAAACCCAACACTAAAACAAAGTTAGCTGCTAAATCTACTACTACCCTCATAAATTCAACCCACCTAACGATAAAGCAACTCCAGCTGCTAAGCTAATTGAACTTAGAATAACCTTCGTTCCTCTACTAGTAGCAGAAATCAAATCATTATCAATTGCATCACGAATAGCATTTGTTGCACTAACTCCAGGTACAAATGCCAAAATACCACTTACAGTAATTACACTTAGATTATAATCTAATCCTCCAAAACGGTTAAATAATAAAGCTACTAACCCCGCAATAAAGCCAGCAATCATCTCTGGAATATAATTTATCTCTTTTAAAAACCCACTCTGTTTAATCATTAATTGACTAGCAAAACTAGCAATTAAGGCAGGAAAAAAATTAATATAGTCTGCCCGCACTAAGATTACATACATTGCACAAGCAATCGAAGTCAGAATTGTAACAGTTAAAAATCCATATTCTGCCTCTCTGCTTCTGATCTTTTTTAATTGAGCCAAAGCTTTATTATACTGTAAGCTCTCATTTTGCAGCCTACGAGAAAAACTATTAATCTTACTAATCTTAGTTAAATTCATTGTATTATATTCAACTCGCTTTAACTTAGTATGAATATATTCCCCATCATCAATTGAAATAAATATTCCAGTTGGAGTGACAAAACTATCTACACCATCAACTCCATAGGCATGACAGATTTCCACAATTGTATCCTCCACCCGATAAATCTCTGCTCCATTAACTAATGCTATCTTTCCTGCTAAACCTGCTACTTTTAATACTTGGCGAGCACTTAGCACTATTTAACCTCCCTCAATCTCATAAAAGATCTTTCTTTTGACCTTGTCTTTGACCTTCACTCTTCACCGCTTTTAATCTGAGTTGGCTCTTTAATTATTATCTCTGGTACTCCTTGATGTTCTTTAACCTCTCCTCTAATCCATACTTGCTGATCTAAAAAATAATCCTCAGCTTCTACTGCAAACTTATGCTCAGCACTAGCAAAGATAACAGCACTAAAAGTCTCATCATAATTACGAGCAAAGTTTAAAAAAGTAACTTCTCCTGTATCATAAGTGGCTACTACTTCTCCAGTAACTATCACTTCTTCTCCCATATAATCATCTGCTTCCTGCCAAGAAATAATTGGCAGCCCTAAATTCCTCCTCTGCCATAATCCACGCTTATTTCTTCTAGCTGTTTTAACTTCTTTCTTAAAATAGTCAAGGTATTTTAAATTAGGTGCAATAGCTAATAGCTGGGCATACCCCTCTTCTAATAACTGAGCATTAAATAAAGTCCCATCAGCTAAATATATATAGGCTAAAGTCCTATCATATTCATCAAACTTCTCTGCTCCATACTCCAAATAGACTCTCTGACCTAATAATTTATCTTTAGTAAATTTTTTAGCCTGTAAGCCGTAATATTCTATTGGTCCAGTTGGAGGATTTAACTCTGGGGTATCCAATCCAATCAACCTCACACTCTCTCCAGTCTCTAACTTTACTGTATCACCATCAATCACTTGTACAACTTCTGCTCGGTTTAAGTCCTTCAACTCTTGCTTAGATAGCAGACCAGAGGCTGTAATAAAAGGACTATTAAAGACAACTAACAAAGACAACACTATAAAGACTAAACAAATTTTTTTCTTCATTCAACATCATCCTTCCCAAATCTTAGCTGAAAGAAAAGAACCGCCTCCGGGCGGTCAATAATTTTTAATAGTTTTTAAAATTAAGAGTCAAGTGAAGAACCACTACGAAAAGAAGAAAATGAAAAAAACTGACTACTTCTACTTATATTGTACTAGATTTTATCTCTCAATTCAAAATTTCAAGTCCTTCTTCTTTCTCTTCTTTTCTATCTAAAGCATCGAATAATTTCTTCATCTCTTCTTGATTCTGTTTTGACCTTTCTTGCAGATTATGCATTTCATCTGCTATTTCCTCTTCTTCTCTATCTGCTCCAACTGCTAACTCTTCTGCTTCTTTGTCTAATTTTTGCGCTTCTTCCAATAGTTCAATCTGCCTTTTTAATGATTTAATAAGTTCTTTAACCTCCATTTCTTCTGCACGATTTTTCTTTAAAGCTTCAATAGTCAATTTTATCTTATCAATATGGACTTGATACTCCCCTGCAGTTACCATACTATCAACTCCCTATTATATCTAGTCTAGACATAGCGACAAAAACTTACTAATATATATTTAATTATATATCAAGTTCTAAATACCTTGCTAAATTGATAAAATAATTTAATGTTTTAAGGCAAAAGGTTATAATTAGAATAATCTTTTAAACCCTTGAAATTTGTCTAATTATATAGTACTCT
>JAWOFC010000017.1:0-10917 GCA_046482455.1 Halanaerobacter sp.
CCGAGGTTGAACAACCAGTAACTACAAGTGCTAATAATAAGATTGAAACTAACAGTAATCTTTTCTTCTTAAACATTAATTACATTCCTCCTAATTCTTATCCATAATAACTTTTTATTTTACTAGGCTTTAATCTAAAGGATCATGTCCTCCGCTATGAAAAGGATGACATTTTAAAACCCGTTTGATAGCTAAATAACTACCTTTTAATAGTCCATATTTTCTTAGTGCTTGAATAGCATATGTAGAGCAAGTAGGATGAAAGCGACAAGTACCTCTACCCTTTAGGGGAGAAATAAACTTTTGGTAAAATCTAATAATTTTAATTAATAAAAACGAAAAAAATTTCATTATATCAACCCTTTATTATTCCTGCCTTAGCAAATAAATTATTAACCTTATCCTCAATTTGATGATAAGAGGCATCAACAATAGGATTTCTTGCTATGAAGACAAGGTCATAGCCTACTTTTAACCTATCTTTATTATGCCTATATACTTCTCTTAGCAGTCGCTTTATTCGATTTCTAACCACAGCTTTTCCAACTTTTTTACTTACAGAATAACCAATTCTTCTCGTCTCTTCTTTATTTTTTAAAATATAGAGTACAAGAAATTTATTCGCATAAGATTTACCATTTCTATAGACATTCTTAAATTGATGTGTCTTCTTTAATTTTTCGTCTTTCATATAATTCCTCCTAGTAAGGAGCTAACTTTTAACCCTACTCTACTAAATTATAGATTATCTAATCTGGCATGTCAAGATTAATACTAGAGCTAAGGTCAATTATTCTACAAAAAGTTGATAATTGGATTATAATTTGGTATGATTACTATACAATCGATCTGTACAAATTTAATTAAATTTAAAATTAAAATTAGTTATTCGCAATTTTGTCATTGTGAATAACTAATTGTTTTTTAAACTGTTATATCTCATTTTAATGAGTTATCCACAGGTTATCCACAGTAATTGTGGATAACTATGCACAGGAGGCTAATATTGTGCAACAAGAAAATGCTGAAGAAATTTGGAAAGAGACTTTAGAAAAAATTGAAGTTAAATTAAGCACTCCTAGTTTTGAAACTTGGTTTCAACCAACTGCAATCTTAGGATTTCAAAAAAATACTGCTCTAATCGAAGTTCCAAATGAGTTTGCTAAAGACTGGTTAGAAACTCGTTATTCAAAACTAATTGAAGAAGCATTACTAGAAATTACTAACAATTCCTATGAAATAAAGTTTATTATTCCTGAAATGGAAGAAGAGATTGAGTTAGAAGAAGAAGAGGAAATAGAGGAGGATGAAGTAGAAGAGGAAGAAGAGAATAATCTAAAAGAAATAGAAGCTGATCTAAATTCAGAATATACTTTTGATACTTTTGTAATTGGTAGTAGTAACCAATTTGCCCATGCTGCTTCTTTAGCAGTTGCTGAAGCTCCAGCCAAGGCATATAATCCATTATTTATTTATGGTGATGTAGGTTTAGGTAAGACGCATCTAATGCATGCAATTGGAAATTATGTACTCAATCATAAACCGGATTTGCAGATTATGTACTTAACTTCAGAAAAATTTACCAATCGTTTGATTAATGCTATCAAAGATGATAAGACGATGGATTTTAGAAATGAGTACCGCAATATTGATATCTTATTAGTTGATGATATTCAATTCTTAGCTGGCAAAGAACGAACTCAAGAAGAATTTTTTCATACTTTTAATGCATTACATGAGGCAAATAAACAAATAATCATATCTAGTGACCGTCCTCCTAAAGAAATTCCTACTTTAGAAGAGAGACTAAGATCTAGATTTGAATGGGGACTAATTACTGATATTCAGAAGCCGGACTTAGAGACTAGGATAGCTATTTTAAAGAAAAAAGCTACTTTAGAAGATATCGAGCTGCCCAATGATGTGATTGTTTATATCGCAAATCAATTTCAGACTAATATTCGTGAATTAGAGGGAGCATTAATCCGTGTCGTAGCTTATTCTTCACTCAGTAATGAAGAAATAACTGTTAATTTAGCTAAAAAGGCTCTAGATAATATGATTAATGAAGCAGAAGGAAAAACAAATCGCGAGATTACTGTTAATTTAATTCAACAGATTGTAGCTGATTATTATGAAATTTCGCTTGATAAAATGAAATCTAAAAAAAGAACTAGAGCAATAGCATTTCCACGTCAAATTGCTATGTATTTGTCACGTGAACTAACAGACTTATCTCTACCTCAAATTGGTAAAAGATTTGGTGGACGAGATCATAGCACAGTAATTCATGCTTATGATAAGATAAAAAATAAGATTGATAAACAAGAAAAATTTAAGGAAACTATTAGGATTTTAACCAGTAAAATCCATAACTAATTCTGTGGATAACCCTGTGGATAACCTGTGGATAAGTAGGGTTGTGCTGTGGATAACTTTGTGGATAAGTTTTTTTATCCACAACCTGTGGATAAGTAGGGAAGTTATCCACAGGTTATCCACAATCTATCCACAGGCGCCAGACCTTATATGCCAAGGCTTCAGTTGACTTATCCACATTATCCACAGCCCCTACTACTACTACTACTAGTTTTAAAAAACATATAATACTAGTAGTTTATAACTATAGTACAGTACTATAGCATAGTACATATGCAGGCACTTATAACCAAGGGAGGTTTTTTTATGAAGTTGAAGGTGCAGCAAGAAGATTTGTACCAAGGAATCCAAACAGCCAATAAAGCTGTTTCCTCAAAAACAACACTACCTATTTTATCTGGACTTTTAATTGAAACTCAAGAGAATCAGATTAAGTTAGTAGGAACTGATTTGGAGATAGGAATAGAATGTTTTGTAGAAGCAGAGATTATATCTGAAGGTGCAATTGTTTTACCAGCTAAGTATTTAACTAGCATTATTCGAGAGCTGCCAAAAGAAGAAATAATCTTAACTAGCGAAGAATCAAATAATACAGCTCAGATTAAGTGTGGTAATTCTCAGTTTAATATTCACGGCTCTCCCACAGATGAATTCCCTCTACTGCCAGAAGTGGAGTCTGGAGTTAACTTTTCTCTAAATCAAGAAAAGTTAAAAGCAATTATTAATCAGATTGAGTTTGCTGTTTCAGATGACGAGAGCAAACCATTTTTAAATGGAGGCTTAATGATTATTGAGAATCAGAATATCAAAGTAGCAGCTACTGATACTTATCGTTTAGCTTATCGAGAAGATGAACTTGAAGTTGAAGGATTAGAAGTAGATGAAATTATTATACCTAGCAAGACTTTAAGTGAGTTGAGCAAATTATTATCTGATGAAGAGGATGAGGTCAAGATTAGTATTACAGAGAATCAAGCCTTATTTAATTTTTCAGGTATTTCTATTGTTTCTAGACTAATAGAGGGGCAATTTCCTAATTACAAGCAAGTAATTCCAGACCAAAATAATACTACTGCTCGAGTGAATAAAGATAGACTGTTAAGTGCTACTAAACGTGCTGCTCTATTAGCTAAACAGGATTCAAACATCATTAAAGTTAATTTAAAATCTGATAAATTAATTATTACTGCTAATACTCCTGAAGTTGGTCAAGCCTACGAAGAGGTCCCAATTGATTTAGAGGGGGAAGAGACAGAAATTGCCTTTAATGCCCGATATTTAATTGACTGTTTGAAGGTTATTTCCGACGAAGAGGTTAATTTGGAGCTATCAGGTTCATTATCACCCGGAGTAATAAAGACTACAAGTGAATATAATTATACCTATGTGATTATGCCAGTGCGAAGTGCTTAAATATTAGTAATTAAGGGGGCAAATTTTAATGAATGAAGTAAAGATAAATACTGAAACTATTAATTTAGGGCAATTTTTAAAATGGGGCAATTTAGTTTCGACAGGTGGGGAAGCAAAGGCAGTGATTAAAGAAGAAAGAGTTGAGGTTAATGATAAGATTGAAACAGAGCGAGCTAAAACTCTAAAACCTGGGGATATAGTTCAATTTGAGGGAGAAGAGTATAAAGTAACTACCTCCTAGAAAGGGAGTTTCAGCAATTGTATCTATCACAATTATTTTTAAATAATTTTAGAAATTATAGTGAGGAATATGTACAGTTCAACCCTAATCTGAATTTGATTATAGGCGATAATGCTCAAGGAAAGACAAACTTATTAGAAGCTATTTATCTGCTAGGTACTGGAAATTCTCACCGGACTAATATTAATTCTGAATTAGTAAATTGGGAACAGAATGGGTTTTACTTAAAGGGAGAGTTGATTAAAGAGACTCAAGATTATAAATTAGAGATTAAAATGAAGGGGCGTAGTAAAGAGATTAGAGTTAATAATAATCAGTTAGATAAAAATTCAGATTTATTGGGGTATTTGAATGTTATTATCTTTTCTCCTGAGGACTTAGAGCTGGTTAAAGGTAGTCCTAGCCGCAGGAGAAAGTTCATCAATTTAGAGCTATCACAGATTCAACCCTATTACAAACATAGCCTAAAGGAGTATGATCAAGTAGTTAAGCAAAGAAATCAATTACTTAAAAAAATTCGGGATAGAAATGCTCCGCAAAATATGTTAGATGTATGGGATCAGCAGTTAGTTGATTTAGGAACTAAGGTGATAGTTAAAAGACTTGCAGCCCTAGAAAAGTTAAAAGTATTAGCTAGGTTAATGCAGCGTAAATTAACTAATGGAGCTGAAAGCTTAAAGTTAAGCTATGATAGTAAGTTAAATATTAGCGATAATAGTTCAGCAGAAGAGATTAAAGATAAGTTCAGTTCATATGTGAAGCAAAAAAGAGATAAGGAAATAGAACGGGGAGTGACTACTGTTGGCCCACACCGTGATGATATTTCTCTAATTGTAAATGATGTTGACGTTAGAAAGTATGGTTCACAAGGTCAACAACGAACTACTGCTTTAGCTTTAAAATTATCAGAATTAGAATTTATGAAGTCTGAAATCGGTGAGTATCCTGTTTTGTTGCTAGACGATGTATTCTCTGAATTAGATGATAAACGTTCTAACTATTTATTTAATACAATTAAAAATAAGATCCAAACCTTCATTACTAATACTAATCTAAAGAGATTAAAAGATTTAGAACAAGAACATAGCATCTATAGAATAAAAGCTGGTTCAGTAATTGGGGTGAATTAAGATGGCTGAATCAATAGATGAACTTTTAGATAAGACATTAAGAAATTTAGGAATCTCTAAAAAGATTAAAAAAACCCAAATATTAAACACCTGGTCGCAGGTAATAGGAGAAGAGATTAAAGAACATACAGAAGCTAAGTACTTTGATAGAGGGACTTTATTTGTTAATGTTGATAACTCTTCTTGGGCTCATCAATTATTATTTATGAAAGAAAATTTAATTACAAAGATAAATAAGAAACTAAAAGAAGAGCTATTAAGAGAGATTAGATTTAAAGTCGGCAATATATCCGATAAAGACTATGACTTTTCTAAGGCTAAAAGAAATGAAAAGAAGAAAGTTAATTTAAATCAAAGAGAAGAAGAAAAACTAAAACAGACTGCTAACTGCATAAATGATGATAAATTAAGAAAAAAATTTTTAAATCTATTGACAGAAAGTAAAAAGACTAATAAATGGCGGATGAAGAATGATTGGCATGAATGTCCAGTCTGTGAAGTTTTAGTTCCAGAATTTAAAGAAAAGTGTTCAATCTGTGAATTAAAAGAGAATAATGAGCAGCTAGTAGAAAAGATTGAACAGTCTTTATATACAACTCCTTGGCTTAGTTATGATGATTTAGCAGCTAAGTTTCCTCAACTAAAGCAGCGTGATTTTGATACTATTAAAGATAATTTAGCTAAGAGATTAGAAACTAAGCTAGATGAGATGATGCTTTTAGCTCTTGAAGGTAAGATTGATAGGCAGAAATTAAGAGTTTTAGTCCAAAATTATGTGATGCTAGAAACAGGAGTTAGCCCTGAAAGTTTGACAGAGCGATTAATTGAAAAGATAATTGGCTCTAATAAGATGAAGATTTATATTAATTTGTAAATCAAAGGAGGGGGAAGATGTTGCATTTAGGCGAAGGACATACAATTCCTGCTAAAGATGTAGTCTTGATAGCAGATTGGGAAGCTACTACCGATTCTCAAGATACAGTTGATTTTTTAGATATTTCTGATGAAGAGGGCTTTATAATCGATTATACCGCTGGAGATCCAAAATCATTTGTAGTAACAGAAGAGAAAATTTATTATTCTATAATTTCTTCTGAGACACTAAGAAAACGAATGAACTTTGTTTACACGTTAGAATAAAATTTTGAAAAACCTTAAATGGAGGTTTTAATTGCATGAAATCAGAAATTAATTATGATGCCGAACAAATACAAGTTTTAGAAGGTTTAGAAGCTGTTCGAAAGAGACCAGGTATGTATATTGGTGGAGTTAGTGAGAAGGGATTACATCATTTAGTCTATGAGGTTGTAGATAATAGCATTGATGAAGCATTAGCTGGTTATTGTGATCAAATCGAGGTAATAATTCATGATGATGATACAATTACTGTGACTGATAATGGACGTGGAATTCCAGTCTCTCAGCATCGGAAAATGGATCGACCTGCCTTAGAGGTAGTGATGACTGTCTTACATGCTGGCGGTAAATTTGATGGTGAGGGATATAAGGTTTCAGGTGGTTTACATGGTGTTGGTGTTTCTGTGGTTAATGCTTTAGCAGAATGGTTGGAAGTAAGGGTTAAAAGAAATAATAAGATCTATTATCAGAAGTACCAGGCTGGAATTCCAGCCGATGATGTAGAGGTGATTGGAGAAACAGAAGAAAGTGGTACATCTATAACTTTTAAGCCTGACCCTGGAATTTTTGAAGTGGCAAAGTTTGATTATGATACTTTAGTGCAGCGGCTGAAGGAATTAGCCTATTTAAATCGCGGCATTAATATAAAAATAACTGATGAACGAGAAGAAGAGAAAGAAGAGGAGTTTAAGTATGATGGTGGTATAGTCTCTTTTGTACACGAGATTAATTCCCATCAAGACCCCTTATTTGATGATGTAATCTTTTTTGAAGATAAGATTGAAGGGATTAAAATTGAGATAGCAATTCAATATAATAGCAACTATATTGAGAAGATATTTACCTTTGCTAATAATATTAATACCCATGAAGGCGGCAAGCATTTAAGTGGATTCAAATCCGCTTTAACTAGAACTGTGAATGATTATGCACGTCAGAATGATCTATTGAAAGAAGATGACGATAATTTAGCTGGCGATGATATTCGAGAAGGTATTGTTGCAATTATTAATTTAAAATTACCTGAGCCTCAATTTGAGGGTCAGACTAAGACTAAGTTAGCTAATAGTAAAGTACGGGGGATTGTAGACTCTTTTCTATCACAGAATTTGAGTAATTTCTTAAATGAAAATCCTGAGGTTGCTGAAATTATAGTTAATAAAGCTCAAGCTGCTGCTGAAGCACGCAAAGCAGCTCAGAAGGCACGAGAGTTAACTCAAAGGAAGAGTGCTCTATCTAGCACTGCTCTACCTGGAAAATTAGCTGACTGTTCTTCTCGTGACCCAGAAGAGAGTGAAATATATATTGTTGAGGGAGATTCCGCAGGAGGTTCAGCAAAGCAAGGACGGAATAGAGAGACGCAAGCTATTTTACCTCTTAAAGGAAAGATACTAAATGTTGAGAAGGCACGGTTGAATAGAATCTTAAGCAACAAAGAGATTAAATCCTTAATTACTGCTTTAGGTACGGGAATAGCAGATGAGTTTAATATCGATAATGCTCGTTATAAAAAGATTATTATTATGACTGATGCTGATGTTGATGGAGCGCATATTAGAACTCTTTTATTGACCTTCTTTTATCGTTATATGCGGCCTTTATTGGAAGAAGGGAATATCTATATTGCTCAACCGCCGTTATATAAAGTTACCCATTATAGTGATGAGTACTATGTTTATAATGATCGTAAATTAGAGGAGTTGCTAGATGAATTAGGAAGTAGAGGAGTTTCTAGACAGAGATATAAGGGTCTAGGAGAGATGAACCCAGGACAGCTTTGGAAGACAACAATGGATCCTGAAAATCGGACTCTATTACAGGTACAGATCAGTGATGCTATTATGGCTGATGAAACATTTACCACTTTAATGGGCGATAAGGTTGCTCCGCGGCGTGAATTTATTCAAAATAATGCTTCAGAAGTAGAGAATTTAGATATTTAGATATGGGGGAGATTTGTTTATGAAACAATTAGGAGCAGATAATGTAAAACAGGTAGATATTGAAGATGAAATGCAGGATGCATATATAGATTATGCAATGAGTGTAATTGTGGGACGTGCTTTACCAGATGTACGAGATGGATTAAAACCAGTGCACCGTAGAATTATGTATGCTATGTATGATTTAGGGATAACCCCTGATAAGCCGCATAAAAAATCTGCTAGAATTGTAGGTGAGGTTTTAGGTAAGTATCATCCTCATGGAGATACAGCTGTCTATGATACAATGGTACGGATGGCACAAGATTTTTCTTATCGCTACGAATTAGTAGATGGACATGGTAATTTTGGTTCTATTGATGGAGATTCTGCAGCAGCTATGCGGTATACTGAAGCTAGAATGGATCCATTAACAACTGAAATGTTAACTGATATTAAGAAGGATACAGTAGATTTTGCTGATAATTTTGATGGTACCTTAGAAGAACCAGAAGTACTACCTGCTAAAGTGCCTAATCTACTAGTTAATGGCTCATCAGGTATTGCTGTGGGGATGAGTACTAATATTCCGCCTCATAATTTAAGGGAAGTAATTGATGGCGTTATAAAAGTTATTAACAATCCTGAACTAGAAACTACTGAATTAATGAAGACTATTAAAGGTCCTGACTTTCCAACAGGCGGTATTATTATGGGGCGCAAGCCGATAAAGAAATATTTTGAAACCGGTAGAGGGAAAGTAAAGGTTAGAGCCAGAACTGAGATTGAGGAGATTGCAAATAATAAATTTCAAATAATAGTTAATGAACTACCTTATCAAGTTAACAAAGCTAAGTTAGTAGAAAAGATTGCCAGGTTAGTGCGAGATGATAAGATAGATGGTATTACGGATTTAAGAGATGAGTCTGATAGAGATGGAATGAGAGTTGTAATACAATTAAAACAAGGAATTAATCCTCAAGTAGTTGAAAATAAATTATTCAAACAGACGAGAATGCAGACTACTTTTGGTGTTATTATGTTAGCTTTAGTTGATGGTGAGCCTAAGGTTTTAGGTATTAAAAGAGCTATTGAGCATTATATTAATCATCAACAGGAAGTAATCACTAGAAGAACTAAGCATGATTTAAACAAAGCAGAAGCACGGGCTCACATTTTAGAAGGATTTCAAAAGGCACTGAGTAACATTGATAAAGTTGTAGAGTTAATTAAAGGAGCTGATGATACTGCCTCTGCTCGAGAAGAGTTAATAGCAGAATTTGGGTTCTCAAAAAAACAGGCTAAATCAATCTTAAATATGCGTTTAAGTAAATTAACTAATTTAGAAAGAAACAAGATAAATGATGAATATGAAGATTTAGAAGAGAGTATTAACCACTATAGATCTGTTTTAGCTAGTGAGGAGAAGCTTTTGGGAATAATTAAGGATGAATTAAAGGAAATTAAAGAAACATATAGTGATGAGCGCCGAACAGAAATTAGAGATCAGGATATTGATCTAGAAATGGAAGATTTAATTGAAGAGAAAGATATAGTAGTAGCGATTACTAAAGATGGTTATATCAAAAGAACTAATCTTGATCAATACCGTAACCAGCATCGCGGGGGAAAAGGTGTAATTGCTTTAAAGACTAAAGAGGATGATTTGGCAAAAGATATCTATGTCACTTCGACTCATAACTATCTTTTCTTCTTTACTGATCAAGGACGAGTTTATAGACTAAAAGGTTATCAGATTCCAGAAGGGCGTCGTCAGGCGAAAGGAATTCCAATTATTAATTTATTAAAGCTTGATTCTGAAGAGAAGATTACAAGTGTGGTTCCTATTGCAGAGTTTAAAGAAGATCATTATTTATTTATGAGTACTCAACAAGGTCGAGTTAAAAAGACTTCATTAGAAGAGTTTAATACTAACTATACTGGTCTAATTGCCCTAGGACTAAATAAAAGTGATAAATTAATTGATGCCAAGTTAACAACTGGGGAAGAAGAAGTGATCTTGGGTACGAAAGAAGGATTGGCAATTAGATTTTCGGAAAAAGAAGTAAGAGATATGGGACGTACTGCAAAAGGAGTTAAAGGTATTTCACTACAGGATGAAGATGAAGTAGTGGGAATGGATATTGTAGATGATGATAAAGAATTACTAGTTATTAGTGATAAAGGTTATGGTAAACGAACATCATTAGAAGAATATAGGGCCCAAAAGCGGGCAGGAAAGGGAATTATCACCCTTAAGGAGACAGAAAGAAATGGAAAATTAATTGATATTAAAACAGTAGATGATGAAGAAGTAGTCCTTATTTCACGCGATGGTATCTTGTTGCGTACTTCTGCTGCAGAAATTTCAGAAACAGGTCGTAATACACAAGGGGTAACTGTAATGCGTTTAAATGATGATGATAGAGTTGTTTCTGTGGGTTATATTAATGATAGTGAAAAGGTTAGTAATCAAGAAGAGAATGAAGAAACAGAAGAATAGTAAAGAGTAATTAGAAAATAGTAATGAGTGAAGAGCAAAACAGAAGGGCAGTAAAGAGTTAAAATCAAAAGGAAGCTATCAGCTGTCAACTATCAGTGGTCAGCAAAAGAAAAAGCAGAAAAAAGTAATTAGTGACGAGTAGAAAGTAGGCAATAAGCAAAAAACACTGTATATAGATTACGCAGTTAATAT
>JAWOFC010000024.1:0-2882 GCA_046482455.1 Halanaerobacter sp.
ATAACTAAATCTCAGTTACTGAGGGGGAATATTAATGACTAACAGATATGAAGATACTGATTGGCAGGATGAAATGCGTATCCAACTCGACGTCAATAATATGTTTGCTGACAAGGTTGGAGATGAACATGGATATACTAAAGAAGATATTAATGAGATGCAAGAGCAGGTAACTACAGCCCATCAAAAGATTCAAGATGAAGAGCCGGGGTTTATGAAATTACCAGAGAGTCATGTAGAGATTGCACAAGAGATTAAAGAGTTTGCTGAGGAGAATAAAGAAAAGTATGATAACTTTGTTGTCTTAGGAATTGGAGGTTCAGCACTCGGAAACATTGCTCTACAGACAGCTCTAAATCATCCTTATTACAATTTGAATGATGAGAGTAGAGGTGATAATCTGCGTCTGTTTACACCTGATAATGTAGACCCGACGCGATTAAAGGGGTTATTGGAAACTTTAGATTTAGAAAAGACTCTCTTTAATGTCATTTCTAAATCTGGTGGAACTGCAGAGACAATGAGTGAATTCTTGACTGCGCGGGGAGCAGTAGTGGAAGAATTAGGAGCAGATGCAGTTAGTGAGCACTTTGTTGCTACGACAAGTAAAGATTCAGGGAATTTAATTAAGATTGCTAAGAAAGAAGAGATTCCTACTTTTTATGTTCCAGATGATGTAGGAGGTCGTTTTTCTGTCTTAACTCCAGTTGGATTGGTATCTTCTGCTTTTGTAGGAATTGATATTGAGGAGCTATTAGCTGGGGCTGCTTATATGGCAGATATCTGTGCTACTGATGATCTATGGTCTAATCCAGCTTATCTTAATTCTGTACTGCAGTATTTAGCTGATCAAGATGGTAAGCCAATGTCAGTGATGATGCCTTATTCTCATTCTTTAAAAGACATGGCAGACTGGTATAGACAGCTATGGGCAGAATCATTAGGTAAAGAGGTTGATCGTGACGATAATGTAGTTAATGTAGGGCCAACGCCAATTAAAGCGCTAGGTGCTACAGATCAGCATTCCCAAGTTCAGCTATATGTTGCAGGACCATATGATAAAGTTGTAACTTTCATAGAAGTAGAGAACTATAAAGAAGAATTAGAGATTGCACCTGGTTATGAAGATATATCTGGTGTCTCTTATCTGGGCGGGCATACATTTAATGAATTAATTAAAACAGAAAAGGAGGCTACTGAATTAGCTCTAACTAAGAATAATCGCTTAAACTGTACTGTTAAGTTTCCAGAAGTGAATGCCTTTACTGTAGGGCAATTCATTTATATGTTTGAGCTGCAGACTACTTTAAGTGGAGAACTATATAATATCAATGCCTTCAATCAGCCCGGCGTAGAGCAGGGTAAGAATTATGCTTACGGCGTCTTAGGTAGAGAAGGATATGATGATATGAAAGAAGAGTTTGCTTCTCGACCAGCCAAAGATGAAAATTTAATCTTATAGATTTTAGTGGGAGTCCATCAACTGCGGTGGGCTCTTTTCTTTTTTTGCTGGTTGTTATAATTTGCATAGAGGTTTTGCAATTTGCGTCTTTAATTATTATATTGCAGGTGATAATTAAAGAAGGGAGTTATAAAAGTTGAAGAAAAGAATTCTAATCTTTATTACAGCAATTATTCTATTATCTACCTTAGCAGCAGAAGCAGATGCGACTTTTGCTATTAATGATAAAGTGATTACTACGCCTAAAATCATTAAAGGACGCAGCCTGATTCCAGTCCGCATTTTAAAGAGCTTTTTTGGAGAAAATTTAGAGTGGAAGGGCCAAGAGAAGAAACTAACTGTTTTAACTAAAGACTATAATTTAGAATTGCAAGCTGGGAATAAAGTAGCAGCAGTTGATGGTAAACCCTATCCTTTAGATATAGCACCGTGCTTGATTGAAGATCAATTGTTTATGCCAGTGCATTTATTAACTAGATTATATGGAGGAGAGTTAGCCTGGAATGGCGGAGAAAAAAAGATTAATTACCATAGTTATCAGCTGCAGGAGCTAAACTCTAATCGAGAAGAGGCTCAAGAAGAAAAGGAGAGGAATTCTAGTTTCTCACATGAGTTTCAACCTTTAATTGTACTAGATCCCGGTCATGGTGGATTTGACCCAGGAGCAATTGGAGTGCGAGGCTTAGAAGAGAAGAGAGTTAATTTAGAGATGGGTATACAGCTTAAGAGAATCTTAGAAGAAGATGGCTATCAAGTTTTACTAACTAGAGCTAATGATTCTTTTATCTCTTTAAGTGAACGAGCGCAATTAGCTAATTTTAGAGAAGCCGATCTCTTTATCAGTCTGCATGCTAATTATAATTATAATCCTATGGTAGAGGGGACTGCTACTTATGCCCATTGGTCTGCAAGTGAGAATAATTGGGCTTTAGCCTGGTATGTGCAGCATGAAATGATTAAACGTACTTCTTTAAGAGATAATGGGTTAAAGGCAGCTAACTTTTCTGTGCTAAGAGCGGCGAAGATGCCGGCTCTATTAGTCGAAACGGCATTTTTGTCGAATGCAAGCGAAGAAAGATTATTAGACTCTATAGTTTTTCAATCTAAAGTAGTAGCAGGAATTAGAGCAGGGATTAATAAATATTTTAGACAGCATAAAATGAAGAAATAACAAGGTATTTATTAAATAATCTAGAATAATAAAAAAATGTAGTATAATATAAGAAGAACGGGAGGCACATAAGATGCCTAAAAAGATTATATTCTTCATATTATTAATAATATTATCCTTTAATATGTCTCTAGCTGCTCAAGATAGTAATGTTGAATTAAATATTAATGATAATCAAGTAACTGATAATCTTCACTATAAATTGGCCCAAGATGATATTTTGATTCCGTTACAGACTTTAGTTAATAA
>JAWOFC010000134.1:0-8773 GCA_046482455.1 Halanaerobacter sp.
AAAGCCATAGATAGCCTAATTTATTTTCTCTAGCTTCAATTAGGCGGTATAATTTAATTGCTGCATAATAAGCATCAAAAACTTCCTTTATCGTGCGCGGCTCGCTATAACCTAGTTGATAGTTCTGACCTAAAGTAGCTTGAATCTCTTTTTTAAATTGATTACGAATCTTCTTTTCCTGACGGCTTGAAAAATCAAAAAAGTCAGTACGTCGTGCGGTATAAAGACAGTTAGGACAGATCCAAATCTTATACCAGATAGGTTTAAAAGCTTGATAGATAGGGCGCAGATCATCTCTAATATCTTGTAGACTTAGCTTAGAGTTGCGTACTTTTTTGGCTTTGAAAGCAGTTGAACAGATAGGACAGCTAATCTCTTTTTTATAAGTATAGTTCTGATAAGCACTATCTGCAGTTTCTTCATAATGTTGATGTCCGGGCAGATAAAAGTCATTATCTTGTGGGACTTCTCTCTTACTAGATATATCTTTTTTAGCCCTTGTCCCTTTCTTATTTTTTTTAGATTGCTTAATCTTTGTCTCTTCTTCTAAATCTTCTTGCGGCAGATGAAAAGTTAGGTCTGGTTTTGCAAATAAAGGTCTTATGTCTAAAGTGTTCTCTTCTAATTGGTAAAGTCGTTTACAGAGTGTAGTAATAATATTTTCATTTAGAGTAGGTTTTTGATTGATTAAAGATTTAAAGTTAGCAGGTGAAAGAGCTAATAGAGTAGTCTCTTCAGCTGTCCTAGCCCGAGTAACCCTCTTCTCTTGATCTAATAAGGCTGATTCCCCTAAAATAGCACCTGATTTAAGTCGGGCAACTTCTCTTTCCTTCCCAGCTTTAGCTTTTATAAATAGCTGCACATGACCTTCAATAATCAGGTATACTTTATTAGCTTTATCACCATAATAAAATATATGTTCTTTTGCTTGGAATTTCTTAGAAGAACTAGATTCTGCTAATTTGCTCTTTGATAAGTGAGTGTCCATTGCTTTAACTCCTTTTATTTAGTATCAGATTGTATAATTAAAGATGTAGCTTAAAGTTTGCAGGAAGAGACAGAATACTAAAGAATATATTAAAAGAGTGACATTTTATCGTTTATAAAAAATTAATGAAAAAGATAAAATATTTACTTTAATAATATCATAAGTTTAGTAAATTTTAAAATTAAATTAAAATTATGGCCATATCAATAAAATTCTATACTAAGTTGGGGGATTATAGATATGGAAGAAAATAAAGAGACGATTGAATATTATAAGAAACATGCAGCAAAATATTATGCTCAGACAGTAGATGTAGATATGAGTCCAGTTTATAAAGACTTTCTTTATTATTTAGACACGGGAGCTCATATTTTAGATGCTGGCTGTGGTTCAGGGCGTGATAGTCTATACTTTTTGGAAGAAGGTTATGAGATAACAGCTCTTGATGCTGCTGAAGAGTTAGCTTGTTTAGCCCAAGAGCTACTTGGGCAGAAGGTCTTAAAGATGAGGCTGCAAGATTTAGATTTTAAAGCAGAGTTTGACGGGATTTGGGCATCTGCTTCATTACTTCATTTAAGAGAAGAGCAGATTAAAGAGGTATTAAAAAGATTTACAGCAGCTTTATTACCGCAAGGAGTAGTCTATATTTCATTAAAGTATGGAACTAAAGAAGAATTTAAGGAGGGTAGATTCTTTAATTATTATAGGGAAGACTCTTTTTTGCAATTACTTGCTGAGATAGCAGGGTTAGAAGTTATAAAGTTGTGGAAGACTAGTGATGCTGAGAAGAGAGAAGCTACAACATGGTTGAATCTATTGCTGAAGAAAGTTACTTAGGAGATCTATAAAAATTTAGTCATCCCGAAAGTATAGTAATAAAAAAGGAGTGATAGTATGAGTGATGAGAGCCTAAAGCAGGCTAAGGAAAGAATGATTAAGAGCCATTTAATTGCACGGGGGATAAAGAATGAACGAGTCTTAGCAGCCTTTCGAAAGGTAGCTCGTGAAGAATTTGTACCTGCTAAATTAACTGCTCAGGCTTATCAAGATCGTCCTCTGCCGATTGGCGAGGGGCAGACAATTAGTCAACCTTATATTGTAGCAGAAATGGTTCAAGCGCTTAATCCTAGACCAAGTGATAAGGTTTTGGAAGTTGGTATAGGTTCTGGCTATGCTGCAGCAATCTTAGCTGAAATAGTTACAGTAGTTTATGGAGTAGAGAGATATCAGAGCTTAGTTGAAGAGGCAGAGCAGAGATTGACTAACTTAGGTTATGATAATCTAGATTTAAAGGAGGGGGATGGAACCACAGGCTGGGAAGAGTATGCTCCTTATGATGGTATCTTAGTCAGCGCTGCTGCACCTGAAATTCCTAAATCATTAACAGAACAATTAACTGAAGGAGGAAATTTAGTAATTCCAGTGGGAACTAAAGCCGTGCAAGAATTATATCAGATTCAGAAGTTAGATGGGGGAGAATTAGATAGGACAGAGTTAGGCAGAGTGCGTTTTGTACCATTATTAGGCGAAGAAGGCTGGTGATGAATGCTAATTTGGCAGGTGCGTGCTTAGTTAATAATGGGCAGTCAGGACATAATAGAAAGAAGTATAGTCGATTAAAAATATCGATTAAATTGAAGGGATTTGTCTATTTTTGTTGAAATAATGGAAGTAGGGGAAATAAATTTTGTCCAACTAAATATAAACTAATCGCGGGATAGATATAATAATTTATACTCTAGTTGATCATGGAGGGAGAGAGAAGTGGAGAAAGTATCACTGGAAGAAGTATTTAATCAAGAACTTAAGAAAACATTAATAATAGTAATGGTCATACTGTTATTAATCTTATTTTCAATTGCATCACTAGTTTATAAGTATCTATATGATTATCAGCAACAGCAAGCAGAAACTTTAATTAGTTATTTTTTTAATGATACCGCAGAATTTTTAGAAGGAGTAGAGAATAAATATAATCAACAATTAAAGGCAAGTCTGCTAAATTTTTATGAGGGTTATTCAGGGCAAAATAAGCAAGAATATATAAATCAAGAAATAAAAAGAATCAAAAATCAGGTTTATCAGATGAATAAAGCTCATGAGATGAAGGTTAAAGAGGTTAATTATTATCTTATTAATCCTGAGGGGAGAGTATTTTCTACTGATTATAATCCTGATCAAGGATTAGACTTGACTCAATTAGAAGGGCAGTGGTCTAAACTACAGAAGTTAGAGCCAGGCGAAGTACTCTTATTACCTTTTAATGCTGAAGTTGCCACTTCGCGTATGAGATTATATGCTTATGTTAAATTACCGGATGGCAACTATTTTGAAATAGGTATTTTATTTGAGAATTTGGATAAATTATTATCTAAGAGAGCAGAAGAGATTAATCAAAATCCGGATTTGGAATTGAAATTATTTACTGCTGGGTTTGATTCTTTGTTTAAAGAAGATATAAAGCTATCTCAAAAGGAGAAAAGACTATTAAAAGAGTCCGGCAGCGAGAATAAATTAATTAATCAGGAAGTCTCTTTTTATGAGCAAAACTATTATCAAGCTTGGTCGTCAGAATACGGAAACTTATACTCCGTCTTAAATATTAATCATACTCCATTACAGATTATCTTTAATTTAATTTTAGTATTGCTGGTAGTAATCTTAATTGCTATCTATTTAGGTCGGCAGAAACTGCATCAAAGGATAGAAGAGATCTTAGTTCCAATTCAAAAAGTTGCTTACGATATGAATCAATTTTATAAAAAGAAAGAGAATGATCCTAATATTAATGATACAGGAATTATAGAAGTTGATAATATTATAGATAATTATATTAATATGGCTCATGAAGTGCGGGCTAGTTACCAGCAGTTAGAGGCTTATAGTGAAGAATTAGAAGAGAAGAATAAAGAATTAGCTAAGAATAAGAAGCGGATTAGAAAGATAATTGATCTCTCTCCTAATCATATATTTATTAAGAATCGGGCAGGAGAATATATATTAACTAATCAGACTCATGCAGATTTTTTTAATAAAAAGGTAGAAGAACTGCAGGGAACACTACATCAAGAACTTGAACAGTTTGACCAAGCTAAATTAAAGGAATTAGAAAAAGAGAATCAGGAAGTAATAGATAATAATTTGGAGAAAGTTTTTGAAGATCATGTAACTGATAATGAGGGGCAGGAAAAGATTTTTGAGTCTACCAAGATTCCATTTAATGAAGATGATGAAACCTATATACTAGCAATTGCTAGAGATATTACTAAAGAAGTAGAGACTAAGAATAAAATTAAAGAGCAGAAATCAGAATTAGAGGCTAGTTATCAGCAGTTAGAAGCCTATAATGAAGAGGTTTTGAAATTAAACCAGAACTTAGAAGCAGCTTATCAAGAAAGAGATGGCTTAGTTAAAAAGTTAGAGAAATTAATTGATCTAACTGCTAGGTTAACTCGTGAAAGTTTGACTGATACTCAGGAATTTTTATCACAATTACTTCATTCAGCCTTTGAAATTATTGAAGAGGCTGATTATGGGACTGTCTTTTCTTTAGGCGAGGAGAATATTGAGTTTATTGATACCATAGGTCATGATTTAGAGGCTTTGCAGAGTCTAGGATTAGAAAATGAAATTTTTGAGTTTACTCCTACGCAGCCTGAAATTATAGAGAATAGAACTGTGATGTCAGTAGTGAAAAATAAGTTAGATGGTAGATTAAGACGAGAATTTTTAAAAGCAACAGAGGCAGTTAACGAGACTATTATGTTTGCGTTAGTAGTTGATGGAGAGCGTAAAGCTGGTTTTAGCTTAGATATTGCTAAGAAACGAGAGGAAGAATTTAGCCAGCAGTCCTTAGACATTATGAATGCCTTTAATTCTTTAGCCATTTCATTTTATATTATGCAGAGTTATAGTAATATGAGGAGTGACTTCCAAAGCCAGATTGTAAGTTCATTAATTAATTTGCTTGAAGTTCATGACCAATATACTAAAGGTCATTCTGAAAATGTAGCTCGTTTAGGAACTAAAGTTGCTTTTGAATTAGGTTTATCTATTGAAGAGATTAATGATGTCTATTGGGCTGGTCTGATGCATGATATAGGTAAGACAGTAATTCCAGAAGAGATACTAAATAAGTCTACTAGATTAACCGATGAAGAGTTTGAGAAGATAAAGAAACATCCTGTGTGGGGTTATAAGGCTTTGAAGGATTCAAAACAGCTAGAAGAGATTGCAGAATATATTCACTATCACCATGAGCGTCCTGATGGGGAGGGTTATCCTGAAGGTTTAGTTGCAGAAGAGATTCCATTGATTTCTAAAATTTTATCTGTAGTAGATGCTTGGGATGCTATGCGCTCAACTAGGTCTTATCGCGATTCATTACCTAAAGAGGTGGCTTTAAAAGAGTTATTAGATAACCGCGGTGGGCAGTTTTCACCGGAAGTTGTAGATGCTTTCTTAAAGATTATTAATGAGGAGAACAAGCCTCTTTAAGCTATACTTTTAAATGCCTTCTGGCTATTTGCGCCAGAAGGTATTTATATTAAAATAAAAGCAAATTTTAGCAGGAATAATCAGATTATTGTAGAAAATAAACAATAGCTCATAATTAAATAAATTAATTAAAAATAAAGGAGAGATAAGATGCCGCATCAATTTAATCCAGCACATAAAGAAAAATTAGATACCCCGCAGCGTAGGAGAGATCTACCACCTGAAAAGATATTAGAAAAGTTTGCTTTAGACTCTGATAATACAGCAGCAGATGTGGGATGTGGAATTGGCTATTTTACTATTCCTATAGCACGTGTAGTTAATAATCAAGTCTATGCTTTTGATCTCTCACAGGAGATGTTAGATGAAGTTGCTCTAAAAAGAGAAGAAGAAGGATTAGATAATATACAGTTAGTTAATACTAATCGAGAAGAAGATTATATTCCAGAAAATGAAATAGATTTTATGTTAATGTCTAACTTAGTCCATGAAGTTGCTGATAAGAAAGAGTTTTTAAAGCAGTATTTAAAAGGGCTTAAACCAGGAGGCAGATTGGTAATTATTGATTTTAAGAAGCAGTCTGCAAAGTCTGGTCCCCCTGCTGCAGAGAGAGTAAGCAAGGCTGAGTTATACGAGTTATTAGAAGATGGTTTAGGCTTAACACTCAAGATAGCAGCTGATTTAAATGAAGAACAGTATGCTCTAGCAGCAGAAAAGTAGAGTAGAAGTTTTAGAAGGGAGATGGTGAGAATCGAATCCTTTGTGGCCCGTCAGCCCATTTTTGATAAAGAAGAGAATGTTTTTGCTTATGAATTATTATACCGTGAAGGCTTTGAAAATGCTTATAATCCTGATATTGATGGAGAAGAAGCTACTTCTCAAGTCTTGACGAATAGCTTTGGTGTAATTGGGATTGAAGAGATTACTGATGGTCATCATGCTTTTGTTAATTTTACTGAAGAATTGTTAGTTCAGCAAGTAGCTACTGTCTTTAATACTGATACGCTAGTAGTTGAAATCTTAGAAGATATTAATCCGAGCCCAGAAGTAATAGAAGCCTGTCAAAATTTGAAAAAGATGGGCTATACTATTGCTTTAGATGATTTTATTTTTGCACCTAAGTACCAACCTTTAGTTGATTTAGCAGATATTATTAAAGTTGATTTTATGATTAGTTCTTGGGAAGAACGGTGTAAATTAGTTGAGATTGCTCAAAAGAAGGGGATAGAATTATTAGCTGAAAAGGTAGAGACGAGAGAAGAATTAGAAGAGGCAAAGGAGATGGGTTATACTTACTTTCAAGGCTATTTCTTTAGTAAACCAGTGGTCTTGAAAGGAGATGATTTACCTGTCTATCCGACTAATTATGTGCGGGTCTTAGATCAATTAAATACAGCAGAGCCGGACTTAGATGAGATTGCTAAGTTTATTGAACAGGATATGTCCCTCTCTTATAAACTACTGCGTTTAATTAATTCAGCTATGTTCTCTCTGCCTAAGGAGATTGATTCTATTAAGCAGGCTTTAGTCTTATTAGGCTTAGATGAGGTCAAGAAATGGTTTAATCTAATGGTCATTGATGAACTATCAAATGAAGAGGATTTAGAAGCAGTTAGACTCTCTTTAGTCCGGGCCAAATTTGCTGAGCTATTAGCTAATAGCTTGAGTATAAGAGGCACTAAGAATAAATTCTTCTTAATGGGTTTGTTTTCTATGATTGATGTCCTAATGAATCGCACCTTAGAAGATCTGTTGGCAGATTTACCTGTTGTACAAGATATAAAAGATGGTCTATTAGGGCAAGATGGTATCTATGCAGAAATCATGGATCTAATAATAGCCTATGAAAAAGGAGAATGGGATAAGATACATAATTATTTCCAGAAAAAAGGCTTAGAAGATGAGATAGTCAGTGAAGCATATCTGCACGCAATAGATTGGTCAAATAAAATATCTGCAGAAAACTTTGGCTAGTGAATAAGTCCCCAAAATTTAAATTTTGGGGACTTTAAGTTAAAGAAGAGAGTTAATAAACTGTTGAGCAGTGCGGCCTGAGCGGCCATTTTCCCATTCTGCCCACTGCTTAGCTTTTTTGATTAATCTCGGTTTAGCTATCTCTATTCCTTCTTGCGCAGCCAATTCTTTAACTATCTTTAGATATTCTGCTTGGTCTGGGGCCTGATATCTGATTGTAATTCCAAAACGCTGGGCTAGAGATAATTTTTCTTGTTTAGCCTCTTGAGGATGAATCTCTCCTCCATTTTCTCCTCGATCCTCCCATTTTTCTGAAATTAGATGGCTGCGATTAGAAGTGGCATAGAAGATAACATTATCAGGTTTAACTTCTAATCCTCCCTCTAAGACTGCCTTTAAATACTTATAATCTACTTCAAAGTCTTCAAAAGACAGATCATCCATAAAGATAATAAAGTAAAGCCCGCGTTCTTTTAGTCTCTCTAATAAATCCGGCAGTTCTTTCATCTGATGTTTAGCTAATTCTACTAACCGTAGTCCTGCTTCATGGTAGCGATTCATTAATGCCTTAATTGAAGATGACTTACCTGTGCCGCTATCGCCGACTAAGAGGGCATTATTAGCTTGATGACCTGTTAAGAATGATTCAGTATTGGCAATTAATTTCTCTTGCTGGTTTTGATAGCCGATTAAGTCTGCAAAAGTAATGGGATCGGGATTCGGAACCCCTTTTAAGCTATTTTCATACCAACGGAAGGCTCTATATTGACCTAATTTGGCTGTGCCTTGCTCTTGATAGTAAGCATTTAGTCCTTGGGCTATCTCGAGACTAGAATTCGAGTTATTAAATGTCTCTTCTAATCTATTTAAATTAGATCCCTCATTCTGTCCTTCAGCATTGAAGCCGGTTATGTACTGTGCTGTATTTAAGTTTAAGCTATCTGCAATTTCTGTAACTGATAGGTTATATAGTTTTATTAAGACCTCTATATCATGTTGAACTGCTTGCCAGAGATTAATACTTATCTCTTCATCTCTTTCACTAGAGAGGCTAAAGGCATTTAGGTCTGCACTGATTAAGAAGAGAATGTATTTAGACCAGAGATCGCCGGTTACCTTCTCTCTAGCAGCCCACTGCAGCAATTGATGGCAGATTTGATTAAAAGTCTTTTGGGCTGTTAATTTTTTAGTATCTGCAGTCAGACTATCTTCTAATTCTAATAATTTTTTAATCAGATCGTGGTCTAAAATATTGCGGTAGATAAGTAATTGATTTAGTTCTTTCTTCCAGTTGATAGTATCACTCCTTGTTTA
>JAWOFC010000138.1:0-2916 GCA_046482455.1 Halanaerobacter sp.
AAATGAAAATAAATTTTGGATTGCTTAATTTTCACTTTAAATTAAGCTAAATTTATTTCTATTTAACAAGTTTAGACGAATCAAACTAGATTTAAGAGCGAAGAAATCATTTTATCTCAATCTTGAAAGTTAAACTTTACATAGATTAAAATCTAAAAGAAGAAGTCCAATCCGTATTTCTCAAACTTTTCGATCTTATTCTGTAGATGCTTCTCTCTAATTTCCTCATAAGTACCATCTTTTTTAGCTGTCCGAATAAACTCATTTATCTTCTTACGCAGTTCATCTTGCCCTTTTCCCATAGCAATACCCCAACCTTTTGTATTAGGTAAAGGCTCTAAGATAGCTCGCGTACTATCAGGATAGTTCTTATGATGGCGAATAATAGATAATGGATCATAGATAAAGACATCACCTTTGCCTTGTGAAACCTCTAAAACCGCCGTTGATTCCTCTTCCACATTCTTAATATTAGCCTGCGGCGCATTATCTTTGGCCCATAGAGCACCAATTGTCCCTGTCTTAGATACAATTGTTACATCAGAATCATTTAAATCCTTATGAGACTGCACCTTCGAATCCTTATGTACTAACATCATTAATTGACTATTTGTATAAGGAATAGAGAAATCTACCTTCTTAGCCCGCGCTGGTGTAATAGTCATTGATGAAATAATTAAATCGATCTCTTGACTCATCAAAGAAGGTATTAAACTAGGATATGGCGTATCAACAATTTCAACTTCTTGCCCTAAATAATCTCCCAAAGCATAAGCTAAATCAACGCTAGCTCCTTTAGGTTCACCATTTTCATCCTTCGTCTCAAAAGGTGGATACTTCAACTCCATTCCCACTCTAATTACATCTTTATCTAGGACATTTTCTTTGGGTTGTGAACAGCCGCTCATTACCATAACTAAAACTAAAATCAATAGTATTATTCTTTTCTGCATCTCCGACACTCCCCCATGTTAGTTTACAATTAAAATGAATTTCTTCACTAATTACTTTCAACCATTATAACATATTATTTGATAAATTATAACCAATTTTACTGAATAAAGATTATGAATATAATTCGATTATACTTTCTTGCTAATATATTGTCAAGAATGAGCCAATTCATAAAGTTTACAACTTAAATTTAGGCAAAAAAACAGCCCGGCTTTAACCGAGCTAGATACTTAACTATGATATTTTAAATTTCTGTCCTTGAAATAATATCAACCTCTTTTTCGGGATGGGGAGCACCAGAATTGATACCTAGTTTATCTTCATAATATCTTATAGAATAATTATTAAATATATCAGTAGGTAGATTATTAACTAAATCTATATGCTCTGCTGCGCTAGATTTAAAGTTTATACCTTCCTTATTGTCATGAACTCCAAATTGAACTTCTCCACTCGGAGCAGCTATTACTGCTTCGAGATCCATTCTATAATCTGTGAGATCACCCTCAATCTCTACATTACTTCCAGAATGAAGAAAGAAATTTTTCGTTTTAATAGGAGCATTAATTTTAGAAGCATCAGTAGTAAGAATATAGATATTCTCTAGCTTAACAGATTCAGGAATTTTCAAACGCCCATCGACTAGTATTACAGCTGGATCATTCTTAGTAGCCTTCATCTTGTCAACTCCTGACAAATTCAATTCTCCATGGGCTAAGTAGATATCACCATGCCTATTCAAATCAACTGTTCGATTACCAGGTGGACCAGTAGCAAGATCTTTGGGCTGCCAACCGTTATCAAAAAATTCATGGGGGGCGTCTCCTGTTGCATTTCTTATCCCCTCTCTAGAAAAGACAGCAGATCTATTTACTGTAGGCAAATCAGTATTATTAACACTCACATCGACCTCTTCAGCATCATTACCGGCATCTCCGTTAGTCCATCTTGTATCCAATTTTCCTTCTTCACAATTAACTACCGCCCCTCCATTAGAATCCGATACCTCTAAATCTACCACTAGCTCCTTCTTAACTTCATTCTTAAGACCCCTATTTACATAAGCAACAGACTTAACTCTACTCAATTCATTCCCAATATCATCATCAAAAGTCACCTCATAGCTACCTTCGCCTAAATTCTCATCAATCATACTTGGCTCATCATAATATTTATAGTTATAAATTCCTTCTTCAATTCCTGCTTCTGCTAAATTTAAGACTTTAATCTTATCTTGATCTTTAGCACTAGTCTTCAAATCTGTAACTATAAAATTTGACATAACAGTTGATATGATAATAAAGACAAAAATAAATGCCATTGCCAAGATTAATGTAGAACCCTCTTCTCTACTAAACATTCTACCACCTCATCCCTAATTATTAATTAAAAACTAAAGGAATAGTTGTTGCCATCATTATCATCCCCGTCACCATGACCATCATTAAAAACCATTTCCAGAGTATTATTTTCTAGTGGAATATATATTTTCTTATAACCAGCATATTGTGAAGATGTCATCTTAATCCCCGGAGGATCTGTCTCCCACTCACCACCATCTAATTGATAATGAATATATGTCTCATCAGGAAAAGAAGTCTTATAGTAAATAATGCTTCCTTGCCCATCAGTATCCTGCAAATAGACTCTATCTTTAATCTCATAACCTAAATTATTATCTCTATATCTATCCTCTAAACTTAAATTAATATCTATTCTCTTATTGTTTCTGCTCAGCATCCTATCAATCTGTGGACCATCTGAGGTTATAATATCTTGCTTTAGATGAGATAAGACTACCTTATCATTCCGCTTCAAGACTAAATCTCCTTCTTGTAGTTCTAACTTATACTCTATTTGAGAACTATAATCTCTACCACCGGAGCCGGGGGCGCGGCTCGCAGCCGCGTGAAGCGCCCGCGACCGCACGTTCGATTGAGCCGCCGCGCCGGACCGGCTAGG
>JAWOFC010000171.1:0-5661 GCA_046482455.1 Halanaerobacter sp.
GAATGAAAAAGAAAGTCTTGCTAATTATTTTCTTATTAATTATTTGTTGGGCAGAGGGTGTAAATGCTGCTAATCGAGTTGTCCTTTTGATTGTTGATGGCGTTAATTGGCAGGAATGGCAAAGAGTTGATACTCCCCACTTTAGAAGTTTAGCAGAGCAAGGAGCAGCAGCTTTGATGAATGCTAGGACTGCAGATGATTTAGAGCCAGTTGATACTTATTTGACTATTGGTAGTGGGAAGCGCGCCTGTGGAAGTGCAATTGGTAGGTTGAACTTTAATTTTGGGGAAGAATGGCAAGATGAAAAGGCTGAAAATATTTATCAACGCCGTGTAGGGGTTTTAGAAGATGAGACTGCAGTTGTGGCTCCTAATTTGGCCCAATTACGGCGAGATAATCAACGTAGTCCGTATCAAGCTAAGGTAGGTAACTTAGGTACTATTTTGGCCCGTAATAATTTAAAAATAGCTGTTTTAGGTAATGCTGATACTGCTAACAGTTATCGTCGGCAAGTAGCATTGCTTGGTATAAATAAATATGGAATTATTAAGCAGGGGGATATTGGTCGCCAATCTAATCAATTGGTGAGCCAATATCCCTCTCAGTATTTTACAAACATAAGTTATATGGGGCATAAACTTAAAGAGTATTTATTAACTAATGACTTAGTAATTGTAGAATCAGGCAGCACTTCCCGTATTGAAGCTATTAAAGATAACTTAATGCCGCAAAAGTTTAACGAATCTAAAGAGAAGGCAATTAAGAGAGCAGACAGTTTAATTGGTGAGATAAAATCGGAACTTGATTTTGAGAGGGATCATTTAATCTTATTAGCTCCTACTCCTGCCAAAGAATATATGCAGCAAGGTTATAAATTAAGTTGGGTATTAATTAGAGGACCAGGAGTCAAATCAGGTCTGCTTTCTTCAGGAACTACTAAACAGTTAGGTCTAGTCACTAATTTAGATATCTTAGCAACTATTTATAATTATTTAGTCAAAGACCCTAAGTTAAACTTTACTGGTCAAAAGATAACTGCTACTAGTAGTGTTCATGCAGTTGATTATTTAAATCGGTTGAATGAAGAGATTAGAACTATCTTCTCTTGGCGTTCACTAGTAGTCAAGCTCTTTATTGCCCTCCAGATTTTTATGATTCTTCTGATTGCATGTAGCTTAATCTATAAAGATAGAATAACTATTAAAAAAGAGTTCTTATTCTATCCTATCTTAGTTATTAATTGGCTTCCTGTCTTTTTTATATTATCTAAATTCTTCACTGCCTATTCTTTAGCTCTGACTCTCCTCATTTGGATAGGAGGGAGTCTAGGTCTTACTTGGTTTAGTTATAGAGTATTTGCCAAAGACCAGTTTAGTATCTTAATCTTACCTAATCTCTTAACTGCTAGTCTTTTAATCATCGATTTATGGAGGGGCGGAGATTTGCTTAAAGTCTCTATTTTAAGTTATTCACCAGTTATTGGAGCTCGTTACTATGGTATAGGAAATGAATATATGGGTCTACTAATTGGCATAACTATAGTACTGTTAACCCTCTTTTTTGAATTAAAAGATGAGGTCAACAATAAATTATTAATCACTATCTCTGCTCTCTTAATTATCACTATTGCTGCTCCTAGTCTTGGGGCCAACTTTGGAGGGTTATTAGCTGCAGTCTTAACTACTCTGTTAAGCTATGTCTATTTAAATGAACTTAAGTTTAATCTAAAGACTTTCTTTAAAGTCTCTTTAACGGGATTAATAGTTATCCTTTCTTTGCTTATTTTTGATATGAGTACAGGAGCTAGAAGTCATTTTGCCCGTCTTTTTTTAAGGCTTCAGGAGGGAGGTTGGGGAACATTATTAATGATTATTAAACGAAAATTAGCTATTAATCTTCGCCTTTTAGAGTGGACAATCTGGAGTAAGGTCTTATTGACTTTTGTTTTGATTCTTTTTTTATTATTTAAACATCCGCAGGGGTTAATATCTAAGCTAGTTGATAAATATCATTATTTTTCAGCTGGATTTAAGGCATTATTATGGGGCAGTTTAGCGGCAGGAATAATTAATGATTCAGGTGTTGTAGTAGTTGCTACCCTATTAATGATACCAGTCTTTACTCTACTTTATTTAGTTTTATTAGAAATTTATTTTCCAAAAGAAGGAAATAACTGTTAAATCTATAATACTGTAAGAGAGGGGGTGAGTCAGATATTATCTATTCTACGTAATTTATTTAGCGGTACTCAAGAGAGTAAATACCAGTATCGGGTAGCCTTAGATATTGGCACTGAATTTGTTAAGGCCTTGCTTGTACGCTTTAATGATGGGGATGCGAGAGAGATAATTGGTTTTGGAAAAGTAAAGCAGAATTATTCCAATATGGAAGGTGGGGCCATTTCTGATATTGAAGAAGTGATTAAGCGTTCTTATGAAGCAGTTAAAGAAGCAGAAGAGATGGCAGGGGTGAGAGGAGAAGAAATAGTAATTGGGATTGCAGGAGAGTTTGTGAAAGGAGTTGTTAATCAAGTAAGTAAGAAACGGACAATCTCTACTAAAAAGCTGCAGAGAAAAGAGATTGATAATTTGGTCCATCAAGTCCAGGAGGAAGCTCTAAAGACTGCACAAGAGAAGTTATTAGCTGATATAGGTTTAGAGAATATTAAAGTAGAGTTAGTTAATTCTTCTGTGGTAGAGATTAAGATAGATGGCTATAAAGTAAGTAATCCTGAAAAATTTCAAGGTAAGAATTTAGAGGTGACTGTCTTTAATACCTTTGCCCCTTTAGTGCATGTAGGAGCCCTAGAGACAATTGCTACGCGTTTAGATTATAGATTGGCAGGGATCATTGCTGAACCCTTTGCAATTGCTAAAAGTATTATGAGTAATGAGGCATATGAATTTGGAGCAGTAGTAGTTGATATTGGCGGGGGTACAACGGATATTGCTTTGGTGAGAAATGGAGGGATTGAAGGAACTAAGATGTTTAGTTTAGCTGGGAGAAACTTCACAAAGAGTTTAGCTCGTAATTTTAATATCTCTCTTGCAGAGGCAGAAGAGTTGAAATTAAGATATTCTAGAGGGGAGCTTAAAGAAGCTAAAGAGCAGATTCAGACTATACTGCATAACGATATCAAGTTATTAGCTGAAGGGATTGAGGTTGCTTTAGCTAAATTAGCTAATTCTGAAGCACTCCCGCAGAAGATATATCTCTGCGGGGGAGGAAGTGGACTGTTGAATTTGAAGGAAGGAATTAGGGAACGAGAGCTTTATGAAGAACTGCCCTTCTTTAAAAAGCCGGAATTAAATCTATTGACTGCCAATGATATTAAAGGTATTGAAGATAGGGTGGGACTTGAGGATAGTACTGAGAATGTTACTCCTAAAAGTTTAGCTTTGCAGGCAGCTATGGTGCAGTCGAGTGAAAAGAATAACCTGTTAGAGAAATTAGTATCTAATTTTATTTAGCTAGGAGAGAAAAAGAATGAAAGAATATAGTGAAGTATATATTGATCCTGAAGAGTCATTAAAGTCTTTTTTAGAGAAACTACAGGAGATAGATAAAGAGCAGATAGTAATTATAATTCATCAGCAGGCTTCAATCTTTGCGGGCCAAGTTAATATTGAACTGATTAAGAAGTATGCTGCAGAGGCTGAAAAAGAATTAATCTTTATTACTAATTTAACTAAGATAAAGAACTTATTAAGGGGTGTAGGTTTAAAAGTATATCATGATTTAGAAGAATTTAAAGATGATATAGATTTAGTTGAACCCCAAAAGGAGCTGCCGATAAAGACTAAGAAGCAAACACCTCAACTTAAATCTAAAGGCAGTAAACTAAAAAAGGTAATCTTCTTTTTAATTATCTTTTTAATAAGTGCTGCTGCTTACTTTTATTTTAACCTACCGCTGGTAACAATTAAAGTAGCACCAGTCGTTAAGAATAAAAGAGTAGTTAGTAATCTAACTGCTAAACTAAATAGAAAAGAATTGGATTTTAGTCTGCAGGAACTGCCTTTAACCAAAAAAGAGATTGAATTAAAGACTGTAACTGAGGTAGAAACAACTGGAGAGAAGAGTGTTGGTATTGAGTATGCATCTGGAGTAGTGACTTTTGTTAATAATACAAATGAAGAGGTAGTAATACCTCAAGGTACAGTACTTGCTACAAGAAATGGAATTAAATATAAGACATTATCTAAAGCTGTGGTGCCTAAATTGAGTGTTGATAAAATGATGGATGTAGTAGTCGGTGCTCAAGCTGGAAAAGAAGAAGTGAATATTCGCGCTCTCCATAAAGGAAAGTCAAGCAATGTAAGCAAAGGTCGGATTGTAGAATTTGTTAACCATTCTTATCCTGTTGATCTATTCAATCCTGAAGCAACTACAGGAGGTAAGAACAGATTATTAAGCCAGGTTAGAGACGTAGATGTTAAGCGAGGTTTAAAGAAGGCGCAACAGGAACTTAAAGAGATTGCAAATGATAGGTTAAAGAAGAAGTTTGCTTCTGAAATGTTATATTTTGAGGAAGAATTAAAGTTAAAGAATCAAAAACTAGAAGCAGAGAATGAGGCTGGTGATTTAGCTGCTGGAGTAAAGGTTAAAGGAGAGATTAAAGGAGTTGGCTTTGCTATTAATAAAAAGGAACTGAGAGATCTCGTTTTTGACTCTTATACGGAGCAGTTAGGAGAAGAATTCAAGTTGCATTCTGAAAAGATTCAGATCAAAGATATAGAAATTAGCTCTGCTCAATCTGATAAATTCAACCTAAAGGTTTTGGCTACAGGTCAAGTAGTGGGGGCAGTTGAGCAAGTTGAATTAATTAATAGGATTTTGGGAAAAAAGGTTGCAAATGTTAAAAGTTTATTAGATAATATGAATGGAGTAGCTAATTATAAAATTACACCTAATAATCAAGTTAATTTACCACAATTTAAATATGGTGTTAAAGTAATGGTAGTAGAACCGGTGAAGGAGTGAACTGTTGATGAGAATTATGGGCTTAGATATTGGCGATAAAAAGACGGGGGTTGCTTTAAGTGATCCTTTAGAGTTGACTGCTCAGGGCAAGACTGTGATTGAATTTGATACAGTAGCTGAGCAGATAGAGTATGTAAAAAATTTAGTCCACAAGTATAATGTAGATGAGATAGTAGTTGGCTTACCTAAGAATATGAATGGTTCTTTAGGTCCGCGAGCTGAAAAGGTATTAGAGATTATTCAAAAGATAGAAAAAAGAGTTGAGATTGAAGTTAAAACATGGGATGAAAGACTCTCTACTAGTGCAGCTGAAAAGACTTTAATTGCAGCAGATATGAGCCGTGCTAAGAGAAAAGATGTGATTGATAAGATGGCAGCAGTTGTGATTTTACAGAACTATTTAGATAGTCAGTAGTTGGCTTAGAGTTAATAGTTTAAGGGTTATCATTAATACTTATTATTGAGGTGATTTTAATGGCAGACCGAGAGGGTCAAATTAAAGTTGTCAATGAAGAAGAAGGAATAGTGATTTTAGAAGAACATGATGGGAGCGAGGCAATTTATCAGATAGTAACTGTGGTAGAATTAGATGAGAAGTCTTATTTGATCTTATTGCCAGAAGAAGACCATGAGAATGGAGAAGGATATGCTTTAAAGATTACTGAAGATGAAAATGGT
>JAWOFC010000193.1:0-9344 GCA_046482455.1 Halanaerobacter sp.
GTAATCAGTAAAGAGAGAAAGAAGAACAAGTAATGAGTAATTAGTAAAGAGATAAAATAAAAAGAAGTAAGCAGTAATTAGTGATCAGTAATGAGATAAAAGAAGAAAAGAGTAAAAGAATAGAAAAGTAATGAGTGAAGAGATAAAAGAAAAAGAGAAAGATTGTGTAGTTTGCTAAATTTTGAATTTATATCTTAATTATTAACTGTCAATTATCCATTATAAATTGCTAATTAGAGTGGGGAGTGTTTAAGATAGTGAGTTGGCTAGCAAAGAAGCTAATGATATCTTTTGCAGTGATAGCTATTATTTTAATTATTATTATAAGTATTGTCTTAGATTTTAGTTTAACAACTGTTTTAATTAGAGTTTTTGCTGGCAGCTTAATATTTTCTATAATTGGGGGACTATTAGGAGAAATAATCTTTCGTAATATAGGCTCTAATAATGTAGGACAGAATATAGATGAAATAGTAGATGAGTCTGAGGAAGAAGGTACAAGTAATGAAAGTAAGGATGATTTAGATAGTGCAGAGTTAGATGAAAGCATGGAACCATTGGAATTTGAGGATTTAAATAATAAAGATGATAATGTAATAAATAATATAGACGGAGAGCAGGGAGCAGAAATAATAAGAGAGATGAGTCAAGATAATTAGGGGGGCTAAATAATGGGGACTAATAATGAATTAAGCGAAGAAAGATTATGGGCTAAGTATAAAGAAGATGGTTCCCAATCCGCTCGTGAAGAATTAATTTTAAAGTATGTGCCACTAGTCAAGCATCTGGTAGGAAAAGTGATAATTAGTATCCCTGATAAATATAGTTTTGATGATTTGGTCAACTATGGGATTTTAGGTTTAATGGATGCCCTAGAGAGATTTGACTATCAGCGGGGCATTAAATTTTCTACTTATGCTGTACCCCGAATTAAGGGTTCGATTTATGATGAGGTTAGAAAAGATGATTGGGTGCCTCAGTCGGTACGAAAGAAGTCAAAGCAGTTTACAACTGCCTTAATGAAATTAGAAGATCAATTAGGTAGAAAACCAACTGATGAAGAGATTAGAGAGGAACTTGATTTAACTATTCAACAGTATCAAAAGATGCTATCAGAAATAAATATTCCAGAGAATATATCCCTTGAAAAAATAATTTCTTTTAAGGATAATGATACCTTAACTATTAAGGATTTAGTCAAAGACTCCAAAGATGAAGAACCAGCTCAAGTATTTGATTATAATAAGATGAAAGAGATCTTAGGTTCAGCAATTGATAAATTACCGCAAAAGGAAAAGTTAGTAGTCAGTCTATACTATTATGAAGATTTAACTTTAACAGAGATTGGCAAAATAATGGAGTTAACTACTGCTAGGATTTCTCAACTGCATACTAAAGCTATCTTTCGACTGCGTGGTTATTTAGGTCAGAAAAAAAATCTACTAATTAAATATAGTTAAATAATATCTGATAGGGGGTTATGGGGATTATGGCTAAAGAGTTTAAGTACAAAGTTAAGACTAAAAAAGAAGAAGAAGCATTAAATAAAGCCCTAAATCATTTCCAAAATGAAGTTGAAGCAGAAATAAGTCGCGAGGATATCAAATTAGAATTAGTAGATAAAGAGGGCGGCTTTTTAGGCTTTGGTGGTAAAAAAGTTTATCAAGCAGTAATTGAAGTTGAAGAAGAAGAAGGGGTAGATGGTGAGTTTGAAGTTAAAATAAAAGAAGATGGTATCTTTCTTAAAGTACAACAGCCTGAAGGTGCAGGTGATGAGGTCAATCTATCTGAAGTAGAAGAGGTATTAGAGGAGAAGGAGATAGAAGATGTTGACTATGGAGCTTTTAGTGAGGCCTTGACCTTAGATGGTGAAGAGCTTAAAATTGCTGAGCGCAAACCTGAATTAGACCGCGATGCCCAATTTAATATAGAAGTAGAAGATAGTGGAGTAACTGCTTATCTAGATTATGAGCCTCCTTTAGGAGGGAAAAGGTATAGTGCTGTTGATATCTTAGCTGCATTAGAAGAAGAAGGAATTGTGTATGGGATTAAGGAAGAAGAGTTTTTAAATGAATTTGATCCAGACCAAGAATTAAATAATTTCAAAATTGCTGAAGGAGATAAGGCAGTTTCAGGAGATAATGCAGAATTGGAGTTTAAGTTTGATACAGAATCTGATAGCAATAAAGTTAAGATTGATGAAGATGGAAAGGCTGATTTTTATAACTTAGGTCGTATTGTTAATGTTCAAGAAGGAGAAGTCTTAGTCACTAAAAAGCCAGCGACTGCAGGTGAAGCAGGCAAAGATGTGTGGGGCGAAGAAATCCCTCCCCAGCCGGGAGAAGATATTGCTCTACCAGCTGGTAAGAATGTCAGCATTGATGAAGAAGAATTAAAATTAATTGCAGATATAGAAGGTCAAGCATCTTATGACGGCTCTAAAGTCAATGTAGATGATACCCATGAAGTAACTGGTGATGTTGATCTGTCAACAGGAAATATAGATTTTACTGGTAATGTATTAGTTCATGGTGACGTTAAAGAAGGGATGGAAATAGATGCTGATGGTAGTGTAGAGGTGCAAGGTAGTGTCTATGAGGCAGATATAAAATCAGGTGGTCAAATTATTATCAATAAAGGCTTTGTTGGTTCAAATAGGGGTTCCCTAGAAGCTGAAGGTAATATTGAAGTAAAGTTTATTGAAAATGGGATAGTTAAGACGCAGAATGATTTAATAGTCCGTGATGCTATTATTCATAGTGATACAGATGTGAAGGGGAATATTACCGTTACAGAGGGCAAAGGATTGATTTCAGGTGGTACAATTAGAGCTGGAGAAGAGATAAAAGCTAAAGAAGTTGGTTCTAATTTAGCCACTTCTACTACTGTAGCAGTTGGTATCACTCCTGAACTGCGTGATGAATACCATGAAGCAGATGAGAAGTTAACAGAGATTCAAAAAGATTTAAATGAGACTGTTAAAAATGTTAATCTCTTAAAGAAGGTTAAAAAACAGCAAGATGGTTTAGAGGAACGTAAAGAGATGCTCTTAAATCAATTAATCCGAAAAAGGTTTACTTTAGCTAATGAACTTGAAGAGATTAAAGAAAAGAAGAAAGAACTAAGCGAAGAGCTCGAAAAGAGGAAAGATGGGACTATTAAGGTCAAAAAAGAGATAAATCCTGGTGTTATAATTATGATTGGTACGTATAAACGAAAGGTCACTGAAAAGAATAGTAATGTTAAGTATTATTTGCAGGAAGGAGAGATCAAATTCACATCATGTGATTAAAATAGAGGGGGGCTAAAGATGGTAGATCCCATTAATCCTAAAACAATTATGTCCCGGTCAATGGATTTGAGTAGTTATGAGCAGAATAGAAAAATGCACCCCGAAATGGAACAACAACAGATTGCAGACCAGCAAGAAGAGAGATATGAGCAGCAGGAAAAACAGGTTAATGAAACTGAAGAGAGTGCTCAAAAGAGAGTAACTGAGGAAAAAGAAGAAGATAAACATGATTTGCAAGAAGAAGAGCAAGAGGATAAGGAAGCGGAAGCTGAAGCTGACAATAATAATGATCCTGATAAAAAACCAGTAGGGCAGCATATTGATATAAAGGTTTGATTGGAGTTGATAGGAATGGAGTATGCATTATTTGGCTTAGGAGTTATTATAGTTGTGGTTTCATTATTTATAAATCATAAAGAGAGAAGAGAACAAGATGGTCATTATGTACAGTCAGAATTATTATCGGAAATTAGAGAAGTTAAAGATAGATTAGAAGAGAGGTTAAAAGAATTAAATGCAGATAATTTTCAACAGATATTAGACGAAGAAGTAGAAGATACAAGTTCCAATCAAAATTTTGATTCTGCTTTAAATAGTATTCAAGATAAGATTGTTGAATTAGAAGAGAAGATTGATCGTTTGGAGAGTAAGATAAATTATTCTTTATCTAATACAGTAGGCTCCACTGTGAACTCTACTATGAATAAAGATAGGGCAGAGAATGTAGAAGAAGAAGAGAATGAAACTTATCAAAAGATCAAAAACCTAATGGAAGAAGGCTTATCCTTAGCTGAAGTAGCTCAAAAGTTAGATATGGGAACTCGGGAAGTAAGATTAATTTGGAAGTTTAATGCGCGAGGTGAAGAAGAATGAGCAAAGATCTGTTATTAGGAGTTGGTATTGCCTTAATTATCACTTCATCAATTCTGATGGTTACAGATAGTGATTCTTATGAAGATAAGCAATTAGCCCAAGAGGAAATTACAAAGAAAGCCAGAAAGGTCGGTATGGTCTTTCCTGGAGAAGATACTAAGACTACAGAGCAGAATAAATTTTCTTTACAGAGGAAGACTACTTTAAAATCTACTGATTCCTCTTCGCCTAGTTCCGCAAGCTCTCCTCAAGTTACAATTGAAATTCCCCCAGGTGTTTCTAGCCGCGAAGTAGCAAATCTGCTGCATAAAAACAACTTAATCCAAGATGAAAAAAGTTTTATTAAGTTATTGACAAAGTTTAATCTAGCAAATAAAATAATGGCTGGAAGCTATCAATTTAGAACGGATATATCCCCTTCAGAATTATTATTAAGTCTGACTACAAATTAATTAAAAAAATAGTGACAAATCTTGATATTGTTTTTTGCTTGTGGTATACTACGTAATGATGTGTAAAAAAATTATTAGCACACACATTTCTGGACTTTGATAAAGGTGCCTTATACAGGTCTTATCAAGGGTTGAAGGAGATGGAGGTTTAAAACCAAGGGAGGTTTTGTTAATGGGTGTAGTAAGTATGAAAGAACTATTAGAAACAGGTGTCCATTTTGGTCATAGGACAAGAAGATGGAATCCTAAGATGGAGGAGTATATCTTTACAGAAAGAAATGGGATTTATATTGTTGATCTACAGCAGACAATGTCCCTAGCAGAAGAGGCTTATAATTTTGTGCGTGATTTAGTCAGTGATGATAACAATATCTTATTTGTAGGAACTAAAAGACAAGCTCAAGAGACAATTGAAGAAGAAGCAAAAAGATGCGGTATGCCGTATGTTAATCAAAGATGGTTAGGTGGAATGTTAACTAACTATCAGACTATTAAGAAAAGAATTGATCGTTTAGAAGAGATTGAACAGATGGAAGAGGATGGAGTTTTAGAAGTCTTACCTAATAAAGAAGCATTAGAATTAGAGAGAGAACATGAAAAACTACAGAGATTCTTAGGTGGAATTAGAGATATGAATGGTCTGCCTGATGCTATTTTTGTAGTAGATCCTAAAAAAGAAGAGATTGCAGTTGCAGAAGCTAATAAATTAGGTATTCCAGTAGTCGGAATTATCGATACTAACTGTGATCCTGACGTGATTGATCATATAATTCCGGGTAATGATGATGCTATTAGAGCAGTCAAGCTATTGACTGGACTGATGGCTGATGCTGTATTAGAAGGCAAGCAAGGCAAGCAGATGCAAGAAGCACAAGCAGAAGTAGAAGAAGAGGTAGAAAGTGAAGAAAATACAACAGAAGATGAAGAGTAATTAAAAATAAGAGGCGTGAAATAAGAGGTTCCTCTTATGAGCGCCTTTTTCAACTACAGGGAGGCTTGAAAAATGGGAATTTCTACAGCTGATATTAAAAAATTAAGAGAAAGAACAAGTGCAGGAATGTTGGATTGTAAGGAAGCTTTAACAGAAACAGATGGTGATTTAGAGGCAGCAGTTGATTATTTAAGAGAGAAGGGGATGTCTTCTGCTGATAAATCAGATAGAGTTGCTGCAGAAGGTTTAGTATCTGTTGAGAAAGAAAATGATACTGCAGTAATTGTTGAGATTAATTCCGAAACTGATTTTGTTGCCAAAAATGATGCCTTTAAGAAAGTAGTCAATGATATTACTGATCATATTTTAATGGAAGAGCCAGATTCTGTTGACCAGATTTTAGAGCAGTCTTTAAAGGGTGAAGGAGAGAAAGTAGAGCAGTATTTAACAGAAGCAATTACACAGATTGGAGAAAAGATTACTCTAAGAAGATTTGAAATTTTAGCAGAATCTGAAGATCAGACTCTTGCTACTTATCTACATATGGGCGGTCAGATTGGAGTAGCAGTACTTTTAGAAGATGCAGATGAAGAGTTGGCTAAGAATGTAGCTATGCATATTGCAGCTGCTAATCCAGACTATTTAAATAGAGATTCAGTTCCAGAAGTTGAAGTAGAAAGGGAGAAGAAGGTCTTAAGAAAGCAAGCTGAGAAGGAAGATAAACCTGAGCATATTATTGATAAGATCGTTAATGGTCGACTTGATAAGTTCTATCAGCAAAATTGCTTATTAGAACAAGAATATATTCGTGATACTGATATGACTATTAAAGAATTAGTTGCAGCAGAAGATGCTTCTATAGAAGAGTTTGTGCGCTATGAAGTAGGAGAGGGAATTGAAGTTGAAGAAGAAGATTTTGCTGAAGAAGTAATGAGTGAAGTTAACAAGTAAAGAAATTAATTAGCTAAAAAAAGAGAACACAGCTGTGTTCTCTTTTTTTTAAGCAGGAAGAAATTACTTAAAGTTACACAAATGATTGACTACATCTAAAAATTAACTGGGGGTTGCATTAATGTCTGAAATTAAATATTCGCGAGTAATTGTGAAATTAAGTGGGGATGCTTTGTCTGGGGAAAAGGAATACGGCATTGACCCTCAATTTATCAACTCAATTGCCGAAGAGCTTAAAAGTGTAGTAGAGACAGGTTTAGAATTAGCTATTGTAGTTGGTGGTGGAAATATCTTTAGAGGAGTTGCAGGCAGTGCTAAAGGTATGGATCGTGGGACAGCTGATTATATGGGGATGTTAGCCACTGTAATTAATGCTTTGGCCTTACAAGATGCAATTGAAAAGTTAGATGTTGAAACTAGGGTACAAACTGCAATTACAATGAAAGAAGTAGCAGAACCTTATATTAGAAGAAGAGCTATGCGCCATCTTGAAAAGGGAAGGATAGTAATTTTTGCTGCAGGAACAGGTAATCCATACTTTTCAACTGATACTACAGCAGCCCTTCGTGCTGCAGAAATTAATGCTGAAGCTATTTTGATGGCTAAAAATGTTGATGGGGTTTATGACTGTGATCCTGATCAGAATCCTGATGCAGTTAAATATAAAGAATTGAACTATATTGATGTTTTAAACCGCAGTTTAGGTGTTATGGATTCAACAGCTGTTTCTCTCTGCATGGATAATAAGATCCCATTAATCGTTTTTGGGTTAAAAGAATTAGGTAATATTAAGAAGGTTGTGTGTGGTGAAGAGATAGGAACTTTTGTCAGATAAAAGGAGGTTTTATAAATGATTAAACAAGTGGAAAAGGAAGCTAGAGAAGAGATGGAAGAAGCATTTGAAGATGTGAAAAAGGAGTTTAATAAACTGCGTACAGGTCGAGCTAGACCATCTTTATTAGATGGAATTAAAGCTGAATATTATGGACAGTATACACCTCTTAATCAGATGGCTAAGATTTCTGCCCCTGAAGCAAGACAATTAGTGATTAGTCCTTATGACAACAATGTATTAGAGGATATAGAAAAAGCCATTCAAAAGTCTGATTTAGACCTCACTCCTAATACTGATGGTGATGTAATTAGAATTAATATTCCGCAATTAACAGAAGAAAGAAGAAAAGAATTAGCTAAAAAGGCTAACGATAAAGCTGAAGATGGTCGAGTAGTGGTACGTGATATTAGGAGAGAAGCTAATGATGAATTAGAGACTTTAGAAGAGTTAGGAGAGATTTCTGAAGATAATTATCACCGCGGTCTAGAGAATATTCAAACATTAACTGACGAATATATTGAAAAGATTGATAATCTATTAGAGAAGAAGCAAGAAGCAATTATGGAAGTTTAACTAGTAGTTAAAATAGATTTATTTGGGGTTGACTATTAAACACCCTGCTTACCCCCTCTTTAGTTGAGGGGGTAAGTTCGTAAAAAAAGGGGGGAGTTTATGTTCGAACGCTTAAAAAATTTGTGGCAGAGTGAAGAAAATTCTGATTCTAAAATAGAGATTGATAAAGCAGAGTTGCCGCAGCATATAGCAATTATTATGGATGGTAATGGTCGTTGGGCAGCGAAGAAAGATTTAGTGCGCACTAAAGGACATCAAAAAGGAGTTAATACCTTAAAAGAGATGGTTAAATTAGCTAATCGATTAGGTATTGAATTCTTTACTGCCTATGCTTTTTCGACGGAGAATTGGAAGCGACCGCAGCAAGAAGTAGAATTTTTAATGGATTTGTTTAAAGAAGTATTTACTCGTGAAATTGATACTTTCAAAAAAGAGAATATAAAAGTTAATTTTATTGGTTATAAGAATAGACTCCCTCAAGCAGTACAAAATAGAGCTGATGAGTTAGTATCTGCAACTAAAGATAATACTGGTTTGAAATTGAATATTGCTTTAGATTATGGTGGTCAAGCTGAGATAGTAGAGAGTACTAAAAAAATAATTAATGATGTGCAGGCAGGTGCTTTGAAAGCATCAGAATTGACAGTAGAAAAATTTTCTGAATATCTCTATACTGCTGCACACCCCGATGTTGACCTACTAATCAGACCTGGTGGTGAAAAAAGAATCAGCAACTTTTTATTATGGCAGATTGCTTATGCTGAACTATATTTTACGACTACATATTGGCCTGATTTTAATGAAAGAGAGTTTAAATTAGCATTACAAGAATATCAAGAGCGCAATCGTCGTTTTGGAGGAATCAAAGGAAAGTAGGTGATAGTATGTTAAAGTATAGGATTATAACTGCACTGATTGGGGTTCCTATCTTGGTTTTAATCTTCAGATTAGGCGGTTGGTTATTCCTAGGGCTAAATATAAGTTTAGTAATCTTGGGAATTATTGAATACTTTAAATTAGTCGATAATAAAGGTATAAAAGCTAATAAGTTTTTAGGAATTAGTTTTGCTATAGTTTTAATTACTATAACTTATTTAACAGGTGAAGCAGAGTTCTTATATGGAACGTTAATTCTTGGACTAATAATTATATTATTAAGACAGGTCTTAATTAAACAGAATAAGTCATCTATATTTTCAACAGCTGTAACTTACTTTGGCGTTTCTTATGTAGCTGGACTATTCTCACATTTAATCTTATTATATAATAGTGAAATTAACCTACAGAGTGGAAAATTAATTGTGTGGATTCCTATTTTGGCAACTTGGTTTACTGATACAGGGGCTTATTTTATAGGGCTGGGGCTGGGAGAGAATGCTTTAGCTCCTAAGATTAGTCCAAACAAGACTATTGAAGGAGCAGTTGGAGGTCTGGCAA
>JAWOFC010000204.1:0-8748 GCA_046482455.1 Halanaerobacter sp.
GAAAGTGAAGAAGAAAGTGAAGAAGAAAGTGAAGAAGAAAGTGAAGAAGAAAGTGAAGAAGAAAAACCGGCTTTTTCTAAACCACAACAGTCGCTAACAGGTCACCCTGATCCTTATTATCCTAAAGATGCTCATAAGTTAGAGGTTAAGGGACATGTGGAGTTATCAGTCTTGGTTGAAAAGACAGGTGATATAGATAGGGAGAATATAGAAGTTTTATCTTCATCACAAGACCAAAGATTAGATGATGCGGCTATTAATACTATCCACCGTGGATGGAAATTTAAGGCTGCTGCTCAAAATTATCGCGTTAGACTTATAGTTCACTTTAGACCTAATAATAGTGACCAAGTTGAAGTTGAATTTCTTGATTTAAATTTTGTTGAGGAATGAGGTGTCTAGATTGAGAAAGTTTTTTCAATTAATTACTCTTCTTAGTCTGTTAATAATTCTTTTTTCATCTCTTGTGGTGGCTAATGTTGATGAAGAGGGTAATTTAGAGATAAAGAATGATTATATATCAATTTTTGTTAATCAAAATGAAGATAATCGCGGGCGCTTTGCTGTTGATGTTACAGGGGGAGCTCCTATGAGAGAAGGGGATGATGGAAAACCATTAATTTATGGACGACCTAATCCCTGGACTTCTTATACTACGATAAAAATTGACGGTAAGAATTATGTTTTTGGCGGTAAAACTCAAAAAAGAGCTGGTAAAGGTGCTAATTACGGTACTTTAGTCCAAGCACCAGAGATTAAAGAGAATAGAATTGAAACTAAATACCAATATGGACAAGTATTGGTAACTCAAATTCTAAGTTTTGTCAAGAGTACTACTACTGGCTTAGCTGATACAGCTCAAATTCGTTATCGGATTACTAATCAAGGTGAAGAGGAGACAGAGGTCGGAGCTAGAGTTATGCTTGATACTATGCTAGGAGAGAATGATGGGGCTCCGTTTAGGATTAAGAATGAAGCAATTACTACTGATAAACGATTTTCTGGTGATGAAATCCCTAACTTTTGGCAGGCTTTTGATACTTTAAATAATCCTCAGGTTACAGCGCAGGGTACAATTAAAGGAGCAGGTCTAACTACTCCTGATAAGGTTTATTTTACAGATTGGGGTAGTTTAGCTGATGGACTTTGGGATTTTGATTTTAACCCAGACCAGGAGTTTATGCGTAAAGGAGAATTTGAATTAGATAGTGCTATGGCTTTATTTTGGGAACCGGAGAAATTAGCTCCGGGGGAGACTGAAGATTATGTAACTAACTATGGTTTAGGTGGAATTACTGTTGTACCGGGTTTATTATCTTTAGGTGTTAGTTCGCCAGCGGAAATAGTAATGGATAAACCAGATAAAAAGGCTCAGATAGTAGCTTATGTACAGAATACGGCTGAAATAGAGGCTGAAGATGTAGAGATTGATTTAGAATTACCAGAGGGTTTAAAGTTAGAATCACAGCAGCGAGTGAAAAAGTTAGATACTATGGAAGCTGGAGCAACTGAGCAAGTGATGTGGGAGATAAGTCCTGAAAATGTGGAGCCCAAAGAGCTGGACTACAAAGTTAAGGTTACAGCTGAAAATACAGATGATAATCAAGTTACAAGAGGATTAAGAGTAGTAGGTCCTCCTAATTTAGGTGTTGACATTCAAGCTCCAAAAAAGATAGAAGCAGAGAATAATCAATTGAGCCGTGAGCAGTTTAATCTCTATGGGATAATTACTAATATAGGTAATTCAACTGCTTATGGAGTAAATGGAACAATAGTTTTACCACCTGGTTTAGAGATTGCTAAAGGAGAAAAGGATGATAAATTTTTAGGCAAGTTAAAACCAGGGGAGAGTATTAAAGTGCCTTGGCTAGTTGATGCTGTAGGTATTATTGATGGAGAATTACCGTATTCAATAGAGGCTAATAGCGATAATACTGAGTTGGAGAGTCAAAAGAATAGTATTTCTCTAGCTAAATTGACGCCTAAGTTAAAACTTAACTTTGGGGGAACAGATTTTGCAGTTAATGACTATATTACATTAAATATTAATTTGGAGAATATTAGTGATTTTTATGGAGTTAATTTTAGTCTAGAGTATAATGAGCATACTCTAGAACCTATTTATGTCTCACGAGGGAAGTTGTTTGTAGATAACGAAGAATTATTGAGCTTTAATCATCCAAGTTTAGAGCAACCTGGAGTGATTGAAGATCTATCTGCTAGTTTAGATACTCCCCAAGAGATTAAAAGTGATACTCTAGTTCAAATTCATTTTAAGGTCTTGGCAAAAGGTTCTTCTGATTTAGAATTTAACAGTTTAGATATTTACAATAGTAAGCATCATAATATAAACTTAAAACATGAAATAGAAAATATTAATTTAAAGGAGGAATAAGTAGTGCAAAAAAAAGTAATCAGTCTATTCTTGGTTGTTTTATTGGTGGCAACTAATGCCTCAATAGTTTTAGCTAGTGATAATGTTCAAGATGTATCGTCTGACCATTGGGCTTATGAGAGTGTAGTAGAGTTGATTGACAAAGGATATATGTCACTACAAGAGGGAAATAAGTTTGCAGGAGAAGAAGAAGTGACTCGCTATGAACTAGCAGAAGTAATAGCTAAAATTTTAGAAAATATTAATCAAGGGCAGGTGAATGCAGAAGATGGTGATGGACTAACTTTAAAGAAGTTAGCGACTGAATTTAGAACGGAATTAGTCGAAGTTGTCAATCAAAATGAAGATTTAAAAAAGAGATTAAATGATCTATCTGATAAACAAGAAGTTAATCAAGAAGACTTAGTGAATACTAATGCTAAGATGAAGGATTTGCGTCAAGAGGTTGATGAAATTTTAGAGAGTATTACCGAAGAGGCAATTAGAACTAATGAATTGCAGGAACAGCTTGATAAATTAGAGACTAAGAATCAGAATCTAAAACAGGAAGTTGATAGACTCTCTGCTCAGGCGAAAGATAAAGAGACAGAGGAGAAAGTTAAAGAATTAGAGAATCGATTCTTCTGGTTAACAGGCGGTGTGATTATATCTGCTTTATTAGGCGTTTCTCAATAATAGATTTTTTAGTTAAAAGAACTTTTTAGGAAGAGCTTGATTTTTAGAGCAGTAAATAAGAGATTAGGAGGGGTGATAGGGCATGCAGTATAGGGTTATTGCTTTGACATTAATTATGATGTTAATAGCCCCATCTCTAAGTTTATTTGTTGATGAAGATTTTTCTAGAGTATATGCTGAAGGAATTGAAGGAGAGAAGGCAGCAGAAGGTTTATTGATCAGCGGTCTGTTGGTTTTATTATTAAGAAAAGTCATGAATGATTCAGAAAGAGGCGATCGTAATTACAGTGGAGATGATGATGATAAGGTATACTGGCTTGCTAAAGCAATTAATGCTGAGGCAAGGGGAGAGCCCTTTAAAGGACAAGTTGCTGTGGGAGCAGTAATACTTAATCGAGTGCGGAGTTCTGAATTCCCTGATACAATCTACAGTGTAATTCATCAGAAGGGACAGTTTAGTTCTGTTAAAGATGGACAGATTGATCTAAAACCTAGTAAGGAAGCTTATAAGGCAGCTAAAGAATCATTAGAGGGTCAAGACCCATCGCAAAATGCACTCTATTTTTATAATCCTGTGATTGCTAAGACGCTTTGGTGGCTAAATACAAGGAAGAAAACAGTTGAAATAGGGCAGCATGTTTTTGCAAAGTGATCTTGGAATTTTTCCCGAGATCGCTTTTTCTATGTAAAGTAGCCCATTTAAATTTTGTTCAGCTCCGGTTCAGGCATCTTATTTCCCCTTCATTTCATAACTACGAACAAAAAGATTTAAGGTCAGTCAAAAGATACCTGAATCCTCGCTGCGCTACTAAGTTATACTCATAGTCGTTAGATAATATTTAGAAACTAGATTTAAGGCGAAAGAATTTTATCTCAATCTAAGTCAGTCTTTACGAGTACTTTTAGCTAAAGAAAGATATTGAGAGCTAGAGTATTTAGTGTATGATTATAATGCTTCTACTCTTTTGATTGTATGGTCTTGAATTTTAATTGACATTCTAAAGGCGATATGTTATATTTTAATAAATCATTCTTTAATTCGATAAAGTGATAAAGAAAGGGGCGGTATTTTGGATTGGAATAAGTTACAGAGACCAGAAGGAACTAGAGATTATTTACCTGAGTTAGCTAAGAAAAAAAGTATGATTGAAGAGAAGGTGATGGAGGTCTTTAATAGTTGGGGTTATGAAGAAATAATCACTCCGACTTTTGAATACTATGATATTCTGTCGGCAGCTACAGAAGGCTTACATGCTAAGATGTATAAATTCTTTAACCGACAAGGGGAGGTGCTAGCTTTAAGACCTGAAATGACAGCTTCTATAGCCCGCATGGTAGCAACTGAGTTAAGGGAGAGACCGCTGCCGCTCAGATTAGCTTATGAGGGTAATGTTTATCGCTATGAGACTCCTCGCGCAGGAAGACATAGGGAGTTTTATCAAGCTGGAGTAGAGTTGTTTGGAGTTGATAATCCAATTGGAGATGCAGAGGTTATTTCAATTGCTGTGAGGGCAGTTGAAAAGGTAGGATTGGATAATTTTAATATTGATATTGGAGATGTCGGCTATTTTACGGGGATTATGAAAGATGCAAAGTTGGAAGAAGAATTGCAGATTAAGATTAGACATGCTCTATCAGAACGGAATTTTGTGGAATTAAAAAAGTTAGTTGTAGATTCTGAGTTAAATGCAAGACAGAAGAAAGCAATTTTAGCTGCTCAAGATTTGCGCGGTGGCAAAGAGATTATTGCTGAGGCAAAAGAACTGGTAAACAATGAAGAATCTCTAGAAGCTTTGGTTAATTTAGAAGATGTTTATCAGAATTTAGAGTTAATGGGAGTAGCTGATTATATTTATGTTGACTTGAGTGTAGTGCGCAGTTTTGATTATTATACGGGGGTTGTATTTGAAGGATATACACAGGATTTAGGTTATACGATCTGTGGTGGAGGACGTTATGATAATTTAGTTAAAAACTTTGGCTATCCTACAACTGCTACGGGATTTGCCTTAGGAGTTGACCGTTTAATCTTATCTTTGGAAAGACAGGGCTATGATTTTGGTGAAGATGATAAAAAGGTGATTTTGAGGGTAAAACCCAAAAATAAGGAAGAAAGTTTTGCTTTAGCGCAGAAGTTACGTCAGAAGGGAACTAATATAGAGATTGAATTAGCCACTAGGGAATTAGCAGAGACGATTACTTATGCTGAAGAGAAGGGGATAGATCGAGTATTAGAACTAGAAAATATTGAAGATGGAGACTATAATATAAATGAGATAGAAATAAAAGCGGGGGCAGACAATGGATAAACTAACTATTGCGTTACCTAAAGGTCGTATGTTTGATCCAACAGTAGAGATTTTAAGCAAAGCTGGAATAGTTAATCGAGAGCTCGATGATGATTCACGTAAGTTGATCTTAGAAGATGGAGAATTAGAGATTGAATTTTTATTATCTAAAGCCGTTGATGTTCATACATATGTTGAACATGGAGTGGCGGATATAGGAGTAGTAGGTAAGGATGTATTATTAGAGGCTGGAGCCAATGTTTATGAACTCTTAGATTTGGGTATCAGTACATGTAGGGTAGTTGTTGCTATTCCGGAGGAAGCTGGAATTACCTCGCTAGAAGAACTTCCGTCTACAGGACGTGTGGCAACGAAGTATGTTAATTTGGCCCAAAACTTTTTTGATCAGCAGGGAATTCAAATAGAGCTTGTTAAATTAAATGGTTCAATTGAAATGGCACCTTTATTAGGTTTATCAGATATGATTGTAGATATAAGTTCTACAGGTAGGACTTTACGTGAAAATAATTTAATTGAGATAGCTGAAATTGCTAAGTCTTCAGCTAGATTAATTGCTAATCGAGTCAGTTATAAGACTCAGCATGATCGAATTAAAGATATTGTTGATGAAGTTAAGAAAGTAACAGGGAGTGATGAGTGATGAGAAAAGAAAAAAGAGAAAAGAGAAAAGAGCTAGAGTATTTTCAGCTAAAAGAAAGATATTGGAAAATAGAATATTTGGTTTTTGATTTTATGAGTTTGAATTTAATTATCCATTCTCCATTATCAATTCTCAATTATGATGGAGGTGGCAGTAAATTTACATTTGTGTTCAGTATTATGAATTAAACAGTTAATTTAGCTGAGAGCACTAAACTAAAAAAGGGAGTGATATTAAAATGTTAAGTATAGTTAATACAAGTTCAAATAAGGCAGAGGAGAAGTTGAAGCAGACGTTGAATCGTTCTTCATTTGATAATGAGGGCCAAATGGAAGCAGTACAGGAGATTTGGGATGATGTAAAGGAGAATGGAGATGAAGCTGTTTTTAAGTATACAGCTAAATTTGATGGAGCTGAGTTAGAGCCATCTACTTTAGTGGTGCAAGAAGAAGAGATAGAAGAGGCTTATGAAAAGGTTGACCAAGAGTTTTTAGATGCTTTAAAGACTTCAATTGATAATGTAGAAGACTTTCACCAGCGTCAGTTACGAGAAGATTGGATGAATATTAAAGAAGATGGAACTATAATTGGTCAGAAATTTACTGCATTAGAGAAGGCAGGACTTTATGTACCAGGCGGGAGAGCAGCTTATCCTTCTTCTGTAGTCATGAATGGAGTTCCAGCTCAGGTGGCAGGAGTAGAAGAAATAGCAATGGTTTCTCCACCGGCTGCAGATGGAAGTATGAATCCCTATACTTTAGTTGCAGCAGCAGAGGTGGGAGTAGATAAGATTTATAAAGTAGGCGGTGCTCAAGCTGTGGCAGCCTTGAGTTTAGGTACGGATACTGTCGAGCAAGTTGATAAGATTGTTGGCCCGGGAAATATTTATGTTACTTTGGCTAAAAAGTTGGCCTTTGGTTATGTTGATATTGATATGTTGGCTGGCCCGAGTGAAATTTTGGTCTTAGCAGATGAGACTGCAAATCCTCGTTATGTAGCAGCTGATATGCTATCACAGGCTGAGCATGACCCTATGGCTTCTGCAGTTTTGGTGACTACTTCAGAAGATTTGGCTAAGGAAGTGAAAGCAGAATTAAGAGAGCAGTTAGCAGAGTTATCACGAGAAGAGATAGCTACAGAGGCTCTAGAAAATTATGGTGCCTTAATTGTTGCCCAAGATTTAACAGAGGCAATTGCAGTAACTAATAAGTTTGCTCCTGAGCACTTAGAGGTTAAGGTTGATGACCCATTTGCTATTTTAGGTAAGTTAAAGAATGCTGGAGCTATCTTCTTAGGTGAGTATGCTGCAGAACCAATTGGTGACTATGTAGCTGGTCCTAATCACGTCTTACCGACAGGAGGATCGGCAAGATTTTATTCGCCCTTAAATATTGATGACTTTGTTAAGAAATCAAGTATAATCTCTTATTCTAAAGAAGGATTAGAGAAAGTGAAGGATGATGCAATTAAGATTGCAGAAGTAGAGGGTCTTGATGCTCATGCTAATAGTGTTAAGGTACGGTTTGAAAAGAAGTAGCAAGTGGGCAATTAACAAAAAACACTGCATATAGATTGCGCAGTTAATATGCTCAAATTAGAGCGAGTTGGGCTACACATAGGGTCTCCGTTTTATGAGACCCGGAAGGCCCAATTATAGTTATTTATATTGGGAGTGATTAAAATGCGGAAAGCTGTAATAGAGCGTAAAACAGCAGAAACGAATATCAACTTAGAAATTAATCTAGATGGGACAGGAGAGGCTAAGATTAATACTCCTGTTCCGTTCTTAAATCATATGTTGGAGTTATTTGCTAAGCACGGTCAGTTTGACCTAATGATTGAAGCTGAAGGTGATGTAGAGATTGATGCTCATCATACGACTGAAGATGTTGGCATTGTGTTAGGTACTGCTTTAAAAGAGGCTTTAGGCTCAAAGGAAGGAATTAATCGTTATGGAGATCAAGTCTTACCGATGGATGAAGCCTTAATCCAGAGTACAATTGACTTTGGCGGTCGCTTTTATCTGAACTTTGCTGTACCGAATTTAAAAGATAGAGTGGGAGATTTTGATACAGAATTAGTCGAAGAGTTCTTTCGAGCCCTTGCTTTTAATGCGGGCATGAATCTTCATATTCGAGGTTTAGAAGGAACTAATACTCATCATATTATTGAAGGAGTCTTTAAATCTTTTGCGCGTGCATTGAATAAAGCTACTACAGTTAATGAAGATATAGAAGGTGTTATGTCTACTAAGGGAAAACTGGAGTAGTTGACAGTTGACAGTTGACAGTTAAAGTCAAAAGCTAAGTTTAAGGCTAAATCAAAGGCTTTATCTTTTAAGCTCTACAAGAATAAAATTATAGATTGTCAATTAATTTTAATTTGGAGGTGAAAAGATGATTGCAATTATAGATTATGGTATGGGAAATTTAAAGAATGTTAAGAAGGGCTTTGAAAAGGTCGGCTGTCAGGCTCAAATTACAGATGAGGCAGAAGATATTTTAGCTGCTGATGGTGTAGTTTTGCCGGGAGTAGGAGCCTTTAAAGATGCTATGAATAATCTAAAGGAAGCTAATTTAGTTGATGTGATTAAGGAAGTAGTTGCAGAAGGTAAGCCGTTTTTAGGTATCTGTTTAGGATTACAGTTGTTATTTACAGAAAGTGAGGAGTTTGGACTAACCCCTGGTCTAGATATTATTAAGGGTCGGGTAGTAAAGTTTCCTGATTAT
>JAWOFC010000239.1:0-3292 GCA_046482455.1 Halanaerobacter sp.
CGTAATCTACATACTATTTTTTAGCTTACTAACTACTTTCTACTCATCACTGCTTACTTGTTTTTATTTTATGCTTTTAGCTCACAGCTCACAGCTCACGCCTCACAGCTTATTTTGACTTTAGCTGACGGCTGACAGCTCACAGCTGACAGCTAATAAACCTTCTTTAAAAACTCCTGTGTCCGCTTTTCCTTTGGATGCTCAAATAACTCTTGAGGAGGTGCCTCTTCTACAATTACTCCTTCATCCATAAATAAGACTCTATCGCCTGCTTCACGGGCAAAGCCCATCTCATGGGTTACAACTACCATTGTCATCCCTTCATCAGCTAGATCCTCCATCACATCCAAGACCTCACCGACCATTTCCGGGTCAAGGGCTGAAGTCGGTTCGTCAAATAACATTACTTTCGGCTGCATGGCTAGAGCACGTGCAATTGCAATGCGCTGCTTTTGGCCCCCAGATAATTGACTAGGATAGGTTTCAGCCTTATCTTTTAAACCTACCTTAGCTAAGAGATCATAAGCAATCTGTTCTGCCTCAGACTGAGAGATCCCTTTTATCTTTTTAGGAGCTAAGGTAATATTGCCTAAAGAAGACTGATGGGGAAAGAGATTAAAATGCTGAAAGACCATCCCTGTCTCTTGGCGCAGTTGATTAATATCTACATCCGAAGAATTAATCTGCACGCCATCAATAAAGATCTTCCCATCTGTCGGTTCTTCTAATCTATTTAAACAGCGTAAAAACGTGCTCTTCCCTGAGCCGCTTGGCCCGACAACAACAATCACTTCGCCTTGTTCAACTGTCTCATCAATTCCTTTTAAGACTTCTAAATCTCCAAAATACTTATGTAAATTCTCAACTCTAATCACTATACTGTAATCTCCTTTCTACATAGTTCACTAAACGCGTTAAGACAAATGTCATACAGAAGTAGATTACTGCTGCTAAAATATAGATTAAGAATGTTTGATAAGTCCGACTGTTAACTAATCTACTCTGACGCGTTAAATCTTTAACTGAAATAACAGAGACTAAAGATGAATTCTTCAATAAAGCAATAAACTCATTACCCAAAGGGGGTACAACTCGTTTAATTGCCTGCGGTAAGACAACATAGCGCATCGCCTGCGCATAAGACATTCCCAAAGAACGAGCAGCCTCCATCTGTCCTTTATTGATCGAATTAATTCCTGAACGCACAATCTCTCCTACATAAGCACCGCTATTTAAACCTAAACCTAAGACTGCTGCAAAATAAGGGGATAGTTTAATCCCTAAATTAGGCAGTCCAAAGTATAAGATAAATAGCTGAATCAACAGCGGTGTCCCGCGAAAGAATTCAATATAAGCCTTAGCAGTATTCTTTAATAACTTACTTTTAGAGACACGGGATAGACCTAAAATAGTCCCTAAGACAATTCCCATCAATACAGATAGACTACTGACCTTAATCGTTACTACAGCACCTCTTAATAAAAAGGGTAAGGTCTCTTTAATAGCTGCAACTTTTTCCACAATTAATGGCATATCTAACACAGTTATTGCTCCTTTCTCAATCAAAATTATTTACAAAGAAAAATTCAAAGCCCAGCGGGATCATCCGCTGGGAAATAATTAATTATTTTTTAAACCATTCATTATAAATCTCATCATAAGTACCATTCTCTTTTATTTCCTGTAGGGCAGCATTGACCTCATTTAATAACTCTTCATCACCAGGACGAGCTGCAATTCCATAATGTTCTGTAGTAAATGGATCCCCAACTATTTTAACTTCAGGATGCTTCATAATATAAGCTGCTGTAACGGGTAGATCATTGACTACAGCATCAATTCGACCATTCTTAAGATCAATATAAGCTTGCGGAATCTTTTCATAACGCTTAACCTCTTCTATATTCTCCATCTCGCTAACTTCTAAATCGCCTGTCGTCCCTAACTGCACGCCGACCTTCTTCTCTGTTAAGTCTTCAACATCTTCAATCTCTTCATTATCCTCCATCACTGCAACCACTTGGCCTGCATTGAAATACTGCTCAGTAAAGTCTACAGATTCGGCACGCTTTTCAGTAATTGTCATCGCAGACATGATTAGATCATACTTCTCTGATTTCAAACCTGGAATTAAGCCTGAAAAAGCAGTATCAACGAACTCAACCTCTACTCCCAATTGATCAGCAATCTCATTTGCCACATCAACATCAAAACCAACAATCTCACCATCATCATCAGTATACTCAAATGGCTTATAATCAGCACTCATTCCAATTGTTAGTTTACCTTCCTCCTGTACTTCATCGAGTGTAGTCTCTGTTCCTCCACCACAGCCGACTGCAAATGCTAAAGCCAATACAAATATGGATAATAGTAATTTCTTCATAAAATTTAGCTCCTTTCAAAAATCTGAACTTTGGAATAATTATACAACTTCACTAATAAATATTCAACTAATATATTAAATAAGTCTAAGGAAAGATTCCTTAGACTTATGCTTAATTATGTACTTACTTAGCTGACCTGGTCTTTGACCCCACACCTGCCCACTGGAAATTTGCAGAAACAGTTTGCTTCCACTCCTCTTCTCTCTAGTTTTCCTAGGTGGGTCTCACCCCTAAATCGCACCATGCTCAGTAGACTCTGCTACCTTACGTGGATCGTTTTGCCTGCGACTAGCATCGACTTTCAACCACAGACCTAAGTAAATACATTATCATTATATTTATTTTTCCCATTAAAATCAAGAGCTAAGCTTTAATTTCTCTGTTTTTTGTTCCATTTCATATAGTTCTCGCAGCAGAGGTTCAAAGCGATTTAATTCTTCAATATCATTATCACTGATTAAACGTAACTTTTCAGTCTTACTGAGATGGTATTCAGTATCGATATCAGAGATATCATCTCTTAACTCTCGTTCTTTTTCTTGCAGTTCAGAAATATCTTCTCCCTCTTGCAATAATTCAATTTCTTCTTTAATTATATCTAAAAGTTCTTCGTATAGATCTACTTGTTTAAGTAGTCCTTCTAATTTGTCTTTAATAAATATCACTCCTTTAATTTCTGTTCTAAATATCATTTGATTGTCTTTTTTAACCCTTCATAGGAAAACATTTGAGATCACTAACCTAATTCCTGCTTTAATTTTTAATTATCAATTGCATAACGCCAATTATATCCAGAACCATCTTTTACAAAATCTATTAAATTGTAATTAATATTATTTATTTCTATTTTTAAAATCTTCTTATATTTATCAGCTTTCAGCATCAAATTAATTCTTTGATTGAAT
>JAWOFC010000004.1:0-10115 GCA_046482455.1 Halanaerobacter sp.
AGACAGGGTTGTATTTGCAAGTTATAGAAGCACTTCCACTAAAACAAGGATTGAAACTCATTGAATTTTTAAGCTCCACTTCAACACGCCGTAGTTATAGAAGCACTTCCACTAAAACAAGGATTGAAACTCTGCAGCCGAAAGGCTGTTTTATTATTTTTTTGTAATTGAGCCACAGCACAATCTGATAAATCTTTTGATGACTTAGTGTTTTTTTAGCTCTTATATTAAATTTGCTATACAGTTAATTATTTAGTATACTTTAAATTACTTAGTAAACTTATAGTATTTTAATAGTTTATTATAGTATACTTAATTTAGATTAAGGAGATGGTCTAAATGGCTACTTTATCAGTTAAGACTAATGAGGAGATTAAAGAACGCTTTAGACAGAAGGCAGAGGATTTGGATATAACTCAAAAAGAGTTTATGGAGAAGTTGATTAACAGCCATATTATTACTGAAATAGAAGCAGAGACAGAAAAGATTAATGTCGACCAGGATATTGATAGCATTGAGAGTAGTTTAGATAATGTAGTAACAGTAATCAATTCTATGGTGGCTAAGATGGATACAGCGGTTAGTGAGTATGAGGTCAAGGCTAATCAACAAGTCAAGGAGTTAGAAGCTAAAATAGAGCAATTAGAAGCAGAGAAAGAGGGATTGGTAGAAGATAATAATGAGTTAGAAGAAGAACTAAAAGAGACTGAAGATGAACTTTGGGATAAGGATGATGAACTGGTCAGACTAAAGAACAATCTAGTAGATAAAGAAGACTTAGTTGAAAATCTGAAGGAAGAAAAGGAAAGATTGAAATCTGAAAACAGCGAACTGAAGGCTAAAAATAAGGAATTAAAGGAATCTAATAAGTCATTAGAAGATAAAAATGATAGGCTAGAAAGAGAGAATGTGCAGTTCAAAGAAGAAAATCAAGAGTTGGAAGTGAAATTAGATAAGAAAGAGACCAAATTAGAACTTAAAGCTAGCCGTTTAGAGGATGTAAAAGAAAAGAATCAGTTTCTGCAGCAGGAGTTAGAGAAGTTGGATGATAAGACCTATAAAGAGATCAATAGTCTAAAAGAAGAACTCAAAGATGCTAAAGAGAAGATTAATGAGTATGAAGATAAGGTCTTAAATCTAAATAATGAATAATAATCAGTTAATGGCTCTACTGCAATAGTAGAGTTCTTTTTATTTTTTGGTTGAAGCTTATTGACTAAAAAAATTTAGAACACTAAGGTATAATATAGATAAAGCAACAAAATAATTGAATTGGAGGAATTTAATATGAATATTACAAATAAACAGTGGGAGAAGTATTCTAAAGGTGATTTTACTGTTGAAGAAATTTCTCAGATTACAGGTATTGAAGAAGAAAAGATCAAAGAAAAAGCAGAAGAATTAGGTTTAGATATAAGATACAAGGATTTTAAGAAAGAGCATGAAATAGACAAGAGCAAGTACGAAAAACCTAGATTTAGAAGTTTGAACAAATGGAATGTAACTAATAGAGTTTTATTTGGGGTTCTTTTTGTTGAGGATATTAAGCCCTCTGAGTTGGCTGATATGATTGGAGTAACTACCCGATCTGTGGAGAGATGGTGTTTTGAAAATGCTGACCCTAGTGAGAAAAATAAAGAAAAAATTTCCGCTGCTCTTAAAGCTCCTAAGGAACAATTATTTAGCGATTGGGCTCATGATGTTGCCAACCCAGATAGATTAAATAAAAATAATTAATAAGGAGATGGTTCGGTGAAAATTTATAATGACTTTAATATCCCAAATTTAGTTAATGATATTTATGATGGTGTAGATTTTAGCAATATTACTGCAGATGCAGCAATAAATCTTTTAGATTTAAGCTACCAGGCTATCAAGTATAGTTTATCTAATAACAGGTTAGAAGAGATAAAAGAGCAAGATGACCCAGATATGTTTGGCATCTATACTAGCAACTGGTTCAAGGCAAGAAGGTATAATGATATGCTAGATGTAATAGGATATCGTCAAGCTATTGAAATGCCAGGTGATGATGAAGATTATGACAAATGGATACTAGAAGGATATATTACCTATAAGGACTTTACAAACCATTTCCAATTGATCTATAAGCAGTTCAAACAACAGTTTGACGAATATGAGACTGCTGAGTGGGATTTGAGGCTTAATATAGTCGGCAGCTATGTTAAAGAGCAGCTATTAATTGACTCCAATGTGATTGATTCTTGGGCTTCTGAGGGAGTCGCATTAACCCATTACGGATTTAATGAATTAGGTAATCCAATAGCATATACTGACACTCTTATAAATAGCCAATTAGATATCGAAGATGCTGTTACTGACAAATTTGATAATAGGTTCAAAATAGAAGAATTAAGCCAAACTTTGACTAGAGAAATCAATGACCTATTAGATGTATAACAATGGATAACCTCTTAGTTTTTTACTAAGGGGTTATTTGATTATTAATGTGCCTATAATCCTATATTGATAGTATTTATAGTTAGTTTGGTATCTTTTTCTTAGATACCATTAGGGGGTATATATATCCGACAGATATACTATCTGAATAGCCCTAAGTTAAAATTAGTTATTTGGTAGTTATTAAGCTGCTGTATTTTTAGATTTTAAGGTTTTAGATAATTGCCAGAGTTTCTTTCTTAGCTTTTTATGGTAAAATTTTCTCATTTTTGAGTATAAGTCAAAACTAATCTCTTTTAGTCCGTTTTTCTTCATATAATGCACTATATACATAAAATATCTTGCTCTTAATTTTCTAATTGCTTTGAGAATTGGTAAAGCATTAAATTCATATACTTTATGGTTGTAACTTTTGCCATACTCGTTCTTAGCTTCTACATATTCCTCTTTAGAGGGTTCTAATTCATCCAGTATTATTTGTAGAAATATGCTTATTTCTTTACGGTCAGTTATTTCTTGTGTTCTTCTAAGATATTGGCTTGTTCTATACTTCTTCTTACCACTAAAGAAATCAAAGTCTTCTTGATCAGAACTAGTAGTATAACTTTTAATTAGATAATCAATGGTCGTATCATCATCATCAATTTCTTTTAAATCTATAGACCCATTATCCCATTTCAGTTGTCTTGTGTAAATAGATAGGTTCTTGTTAGCGACCATATGAATATGAACTCTACCCGTTTTAGATTTTTCAAATACTGCTATATATTGAAATTTTTCTTCAGATTCTACTATTGTTTTAGTTTGCTGGATTTTTCTTATAAAGATCTGAAAGGCTTTGTTGGCGTTATCATAACTAAGTTCTTCATTATTCCTAATATATGTATTCAATAGCCTAGGAACTGCTCTATTAATCTGTGACGGATAGTTATAACTGTTATTACCATTCTTAATCAAAGAGTATAAGCCAAATTTTTCTTTTAGTCTATCTCTAACTTTAGTTCGTAAAGTTTCGTTTAGTGGACATTGTTTCTTTCGTAGATCAGTTATTCCTTCTAGGCTATTAAGCTCTTCTGAAGAAATATCATTGTCTTCGTTGTTTATTAAGCCTTTAAAGTCAGCAGGTCCAAATGTTAGTGTATAGAAGTATTTTAATCTGTCAGTATTACTGTAGTATAGATCTTTAATTCTTTTAGCTCTTGTTCTGTTATTATTTCTTTGATAATACTCTTTTCGTTTCTCTTGAGAAAGTTCCTGGTACCAATCATTGTTCTTCTTATTATCACTGTCATCATCTTCATTATCGTTACTATCTTTCTTTTTAGTAGAAGTAGTATTATTAGGTCTTCTACCTCTATAGATATTATCATCGTAATTTCTTATCTCTACTCTCTTTGCACTTATAATAATATTTTGATTATATGAGGAAGAGTCTAATAATGATCTTAGTATATCCTGAGGACTAATATCTTTGTCACTATTAATTAATTTTTCTTTAGTAGTATCTGGTTTCATAATTATCACTCCTGAAAGTTGTTTGAATCAATTTAGTAGTTTCTATTTATTAATATCAAGCTTATTAGAAGGTAGTATTTTACTATATTATAAACTGTCTATTTATAGAATTATCTATATTTGAAAATATAGTAATGGAAATAGAATGATAAAGTTATATGCTAAAATTAGCTTCTAATAGTAAACTTAATGAATTAACCTTACTTTTTAAAGCTTTGGCGAAATAAATTTTATTTTTGGTTTAATGAGTGGTAGAGTAGATTTATTGTTATATGTGAATATATATATTATATATATAAAATTGCTATAATAACTCTGATATGATAATATTTAGTGTGAATATGTAAATAATATATAGTTGGTAAAACGATAAAAAAAGGAGAATTATTTATGTCAGAATCTAGTCTAACCTATTTAACGGATGATGAGATAGCTAAATTATTGGCTCAGTTCAATGATAGATATCTGAATCCTACTAGGAATAAGGTGATGGTTCAGTTATTTCTAGCAGCAGGATTAACTTTGAGTGAGATGATTAATCTAAAGTGGAAGAATCTTGATTTACAGGAAGGAGAGTTAACTGTTATTAAGGATGGCAGAGTCGATAGTGAACTAGATATTGCTGATGAAGTTATTATCCAATTAATAGACTGGCAGCAAAAACAGTTAGAAGAGATAGGAGAAATAGATCTAGTCTTTACTACGGGCTCAGGGACTAAGCTAAGCCCCAATCAAGTCTATACTACGATAGATACTTATGCTAGCAAAGCTGGTATCCAAGAAGAAGTGAAAGCCTATTATGAACGAGAAGAGGGTATGATTAATATGTTTGAAGATTCATATCTGAAAAGAAGGGTTAATCCGACTGCTCTACGTAATACATTCGCTATAAACAGACTGAAGGAAGGAAGAAGTATTAATCAAGTAGCTGATCTTTTAGGACAGAAGAATCCTTCCAATATAAGATATTATGAAGAGGTGTTGAAAGAAGAGAGCAATTAATTTAGTCCTAATAGAGGGCAAAAAGTTGATTATTCTCTAACTGGAACTAAATGTATTTGATGAAAAGGGTTCGATCGTTTTGAGCCCGACCCCTTTATAAAATTTAATACAGCATACTAAGGGCAATTGCAGTTAATAGCTGCAGTTGCTCTTTTTTTATTTTTTGAGAGGAGGTGATTTAGATGTTTGTACAGTATGGCTTAATGCCGCCTGAAATGGCTATAGAAAAGTACTATGAAGAGCAGAGAAGATTAGAGTTAGAATACCAAGCAAGAGAGGAAGAAGCTGTCTCTTTAGAAGCTGAAAGCGAAGAAGAAGCTACCGAGAGTTATCAAGGAGGTGATGAGAGTATATCTAAAGAAGAGACAGTTGATATTGACATTCCCTTTTAAGATTTATTGTGCCTATAGTTATTGACTTAGAGAGTTCAGATATGATTAAGACTAGTCCCAATTCCTGTTTAAAGACGGGGGTTGGGGCTTTTTTTATTTTTTGGAATCACAAATTTAATCAGGAGGTTGATAGATATGAATCAGTTTAAGATTAAGCTAGTTAAAGAAGAGATTGATAGTAATTATGAACAGGAAAGAATATCTAGTCCTAGTGATGCTGTAGCAATAGCAAGAGAGTTTATTAATGATGGTAGGAATGATAGAGAGTGCTTTGTGGTTATATGCCTATCTACAAAACATCAGATACTGGGTATTAATCTAGTGAGTATGGGTTTGCTTGATAGATCAATGGTCACTCCTAGCAATGTCATTAAGCCAGCCTTACTATCCAACAGTAAAGCCATTATCTGCTTTCACAACCATCCCAGCGGATATACAGATCCCAGTCGCGAGGACTCTAAGATGACAAAGAGATTGAGAGATGCCTGTGATTTAATTGGTATCGATCTCTTAGATCATCTAATTATAAGCAGCTTTAGTGAAGATTATTATAGTTTTCTTGCTGATGGTGATAGTGACATCTTAAATCCTTAAAACAGAGATGATATATTCTGTATCTTTAATATAAAAGAGGTGTTATCTATGCTTAGATGTGAGAGGTGTAATAGTCTATTGGAGGTAATAGCAGTAGTTGAGTTTGTTGGCGGTGTTAGAGAAGATTATATCTGTCCTAAATGTAAATTAGAGTCTAGTCATACAGTCTATTTTGAGAGTTTTTAGAGATGACTTAAGTCTTGAGGATATAGTTTAAAATATATCTAAAACAAAACTTAATTAAGTAATTAGAGCTCTTTAATTAGGCTCTTTTACTTAACTTTCAGGAGGAGATAATAATGAAGAGCCAAACAGAGATCTATCGTAAGCTAGTCGAGGTTATGTCTAAAGTAGGAAAGATAGCCAAGAAAGGTCATAACGATTACCACAATTACGATTATGTCCGAGAAGCTGATTTAGTTGAAAAGATTCGGGATCTCTTAACTGAGGTTGGAGTTGCCTTTTTAACTGATGTTGTTGAACAGAGACAAGAAGAAGATCTATCTAAAGTAAAGATGAAGTTTACTTTAGTAGATATTGAATCAGGAGAGTTTATTGAATCCCATTATTGGGGTGAAGGTCAAGACAAAGGTGATAAGGGTCTGTATAAATCGTATACAGGAGCCACTAAGTACTTTCTACTCAAGACCTTTTTAATACCGACTAATGATGACCCTGAAGCAGATGAGTCTGTAGATATTGCTAATAATCGATCCAATACTGATAATATAGAGCAGATAAAAGACCATAAAGATGAAAATGGATTAAGATGTGAAGAATGTGGAGTTAGTATTAGTTCTGGAGTAGCTAACTATTGTGAGCAGAATTTGGACAGGTTATTATGCTTTGATTGTCAGCCGCAGCATAAGAGTAATTAGATCATTAATTAGCCTTCTTCTTTAGTTAGGAGAAGGCATTTTATCTTTTATAAGGAGGAGATAGCTATGGAAAAGGAAGTTCTTGCAAGAGGTGTTGATCCATTTGAAGATGAGTATTTGCTCTGTTGGTTGCCTCAAAAGAAGGAGTTTGCTAGTTGGTTTTTAGGTATTGATGGTGTGACTAATGAACGTATAGCCCATTATCATGGAAGATATTTTAAAAGCTTTGAGATAGCTCTTAAAGACTTTAAACAACGTATCTGTTTAGATGATGAAGATAGTGAGTTAAGATGGCAGGAACCAATGAAAGAGTGGAATGAAGACCAGATTAAATTATATATTCAATTACAATTTAAAAAGGAAAATTAATTATAATTATTAGCATACAGTGGGTTAAAGTATAGTCAAAAGCTGTATGCTAATAATTTAAGTATCTTTTTTAGAAGATTATTAGACCCAAAGATTGGAATTAGAACGTATTATAATTATAATTTTAAAATTAAATGTGAAAGTAAAATTAATTTTAAATTTATAATCAAATATGTAATTATTTATGTTTATATAATTAAATAATATTTTTATCCTAAATAGAAATATGTAGTTAAATGTTATAATTTGCTAATGATAAATGTCGAAAAATAGTAATTATATAGATTATCTGTCTAAATCATTTACTTTTTGCTAAAAGATGGGTATAATTAAATAAATGTCTAAAAAGAAGGTGTTAATTTATGTGTTTACTAAATGATGATATTGACACCGAGAAGGAAGAATTGATAGCCATTATTCAAGAGAAGGACTATGATTTTAATGACCCTGAGGTATTGAAGAAGAGCCATGAGATTGATAAGTTGATCGTTGAAGATATCAAAAGACAACTAAAACAATAGATTAAGCCCAACCTTTAATAGGGGTTGGGCATTCTTTAGGTTAAATTTGAAGTTTTACCAACTGCGTCCTTTTCCATTGCCGCCTCTACCTTGACCGTTTTGTTTTCCTCTGTCATTGTTATCTTCTAAAGCTCTTTCAAAGGACTCTAAGTGGTTTTCACTGCCCTCTTTAAGATTATTATAGACTGTTTCAAAATCAGGCGTAGCATCATCCATAGCATCTTCTAAATCTTCGATATCTTTCTCTTCTAGCTCCTTACCTAATTCTAAAGCTGCTTCCTCAGATTCTAAACCTTGCTCTAAAAACTCATCATAAGCTTCTGCTAGTTCAGAATTATCATACTCTCCTGCTTCTGCACTAGGCTTTTCTAAGTCATACTTTGCAAATAATGCTTCTAAAGCTGCCATATGTTTTTCTTCTGATTGAGATATATTCTCAAAGATCTGTAAATCCCATTCTGCACCTAACTTTTTATATAAGTCTCTAGCCAACTTTTCTTCTTCATACATAAACTTTAGATCTTCTATCTGCTCTTCAGATAATTCATACTCTTGATAATCGTCTACAATGTCTTCAGGTTCATGAACTCCATTTCTTGGTCCACGTGCCTCAGTAATTAAACTACCGCTAATTAATAGTCCTATGACTAATACCATCACTAAACCTAATCTACTCTTCTTCATAGATATCATCTCCCTCTTGTAATTTTAATCTCATTATATAATCTCAATTTAATAATTAATGTATGCTGGAACACTAAATTTAAAGTTATTTCTTTCCTTTTTATCTTTTAGTTAGAGTATAAGTCTTGGATATTAAAAAAGTATTAAGAAAGAAATAAGATTATATTAAAAATTTTTGAAGGTCTTTTTAATGCTATATTGAATGATATGTTATGAGCACATAACTTACTAATAACACAAACACAACACAAAAATAAGCACAATATATAATATATCATGCAGAAGGGGGGATAATTATTGGAGATTAATACTAAGATTATTAGCTTTACTAATCAAAAAGGTGGTGTAGGTAAGACCTCAATAGCTTATCATCTAGCAGGAGTATTAATTACTGAATTTGATAGAAGGGTACTAGTTATTGATTTAGATAGTCAAGCTAATTTAACAGATTCTTTTAAGATTGATAATTTCGAATGCAGTAGTTATGATTTAGTTACTAATGGTGATGTTAACCTACAAGATATGATTATAAAGACTCATATTAAAGGATTAGACTTGGTACCTGCTAATGTTAAACTTGCTAATATTGATTTAGATATTGCAGATAAGAAGAAGAGATTAGAACTTTTAGATAGAAAGATAGATAAGCAGCAGCTGAATTATGATTATATATTTATTGACTGTCCGCCAAATCTTAGCTTATTAACTAATAATAGTTTAGTAGCAAGTGATAGTCTATTGATACCATTAAAAATTGGCTTATATAGTCTTAGAGGACTATCAAAGTTAACTGATACCTATAAAATAATCAAAAAAAGATATAATAAAGATCTAGAAATCGAAGGAGTAGTCTTAAATCAAGTTGATCGTAGAACTAATTATGAAGATTTTGAGGAGAAACTAAGAGCTAAATTAGGAGATAATATATTTAACACTATTATTGGACAGTCTATTAAAGTCTCAAGAGCCCAATTTGAAAGGCTGCCAGTTACATTATTTAAACCTAGATCTAAAACAGCAAAAGAATTTATATCACTAGCCCAGGAGGTTATGGAACTATGACTAATCAAGTAGATGAAGAACTAGAGGGATTAAATTTATTTGATGAAGAAAATGATACAAACACAACACAAACTGAAGAAGATAACAAAAACAACACAAACGCAACACAAGTACAACATAATAATAAAATAGAGCTGGAAAGGAAGGAGTCTCAATCTAAAGTAAGAAGAAACTTCTATATTAGAGAGGATTTAGACGAACAATTGAATGATTTAGCAAGTAAAACAAACCTATCTAAGAGTAAGTTGGTAAACAGAGCTTTATCCTTTTTAATTGAGAATGTGGAATTGAAGTGAGAAGTATTATTAAAGAAATTATTATTCATTAAGAATAAAGTGAAGGAGATTAAATATGTTCTATGAAGAAGACAAGTATGAAGTATTAGAAAGGTCAGATAAGATTAGAAATAGCAGCGGGGTGAATACTCGAGTATGCCTAGCCAAATTATTTGGTGAAGATAAGGCTAATTATTTTACATATCTTGAGGTATATGAGAACAAAGAGTTAGAGTTAAAAGGAGAAGCTAATGAAAGTGTAGAGCCTATGTGGTTTAGCAATTATGAAGAGGCTAAAGATAATTTTTTAAATAGGATCAAAGGTGGTTGATGCAAATTTAAGATAGCAAAAAAATATATGATTACAGAATCTTTAACTTAAACACAACACAAATACAACAT
>JAWOFC010000009.1:0-7691 GCA_046482455.1 Halanaerobacter sp.
TAGATTTAAAGAAACATCAAGTTATGATTAATAATCATGAACTTAATTTAACTCCCAAAGAATTTGAACTATTATCGATCTTAATTAAGCATCCCGGACAAGTATTTTCGCGCGATAATCTATTAGGAGAGATTTGGGATTATAATTATCATGGTGATACTAGAACAGTTGATGTGCATGTGCGTAGATTACGTAAAAAAATAAGTGAATATAGTGAGGAGAAACATATTATTACTGTTAGAGGAGTAGGATATAAATTTATAGAGGAAGAGTGAAATAAAACAAAAATAAACACAACAGGAGGATTCAGTTAATATGATTGATGTACAGGCGTTAATTACATTTATTATCTATTTCATTTTTTTAATGTTTGTAGGCTATTATTTTTATAAGAAGACTGCTACTGTAGAAGATTATTTATTAGGTGGTAGGGGAATGGGTAGTTGGGTAACTGCTTTATCCGCTCAAGCAAGTGATATGAGTGGTTGGTTATTAATGGGTTTACCTGGTGCTGTATATGCTGGTGGGACTAAGGAATCATGGATTGCAGTTGGCTTATTTATTGGAACTGTGCTTAATTGGCAGTTTGTAGCTCCGAGACTAAGGGTCTATACGGGTAAATTAAATTCTATGACCTTAGCATCCTTTTTTGAAGATAGGTTTAGAGATCCTACAGGCTTAATCAGAATTTTTGGGGCAATTATAACTTTAATCTTCTTCACTATTTATGCCTCGTCTGGCTTAGTGGCAGCAGGGAAGTTATTTAAAGCTATGTTTAGCATTGATTATACTTTAGCAGTCTTGATTGGCGGCTTTGTAATTATTCTCTATACTTTTTTAGGCGGATTTTTAGCAGTCTGTTGGACAGATTTATTTCAAGGCTTATTAATGTTTTTTGCTATTACTGTAGTACCTGCTTTAGCCTATAATGATGTAGGAGGATGGATAGGAATTAAAGAAGCTATGATAGCACGCGAAATTCCTATTGGTATAATTCCTGAAGTAAACATGCCATTAATTGCTATTATATCAACAACTGCTTGGGGATTAGGATACTTTGGTCAGCCTCATATTTTAGCTCGTTTTATGAGTATTGATTCGATTAAGAAGATACCAAAGTCGATGACAATTGCAGTTGTCTGGGTCTTTATTTCTTTAGGGGCAGCAATTGTAGTAGGCTTAATCTCAATTCCAATGTTTAGTTCTATTCCTGATGCAGAGTGGGTCTTTATTGAGATGATTCGTAATATCTTTAATCCCTGGGTGGGTGGTATCTTATTAGCAGCTATTTTATCAGCTATTATGTCTACTATTGACTCGCAGTTACTTGTTTCGTCTTCAACTTTAACAGAAGATTTTTATGATAAGATTATCAATCGTGATGCTTCTGAGAAGGAATTGATGCATGTAGGAAGAATCTGTGTGCTATTGATTTCAGTAGTAGCTTTATTTTTAGCTATGGATCCTGGTAGTACAGTCTTAGGTCTAGTTTCTTATGCTTGGGGCGGCTTTGGAGCAGCTTTTGGTCCTATAGTCTTATTTGCTCTCTTTTCTCGTAAAACAAGTTGGAAGTCAGCTTTGGCTGGTATGTTAGTAGGTACAATAGTTTTAGTTATTTGGAAACAGGTTGGTTTAGGTGCTACAATGTATGAAATTGTGCCTGGTTTTATTGCTAATGTAGCTACAATTATGTTGATGAATCTCTTCTATCCAGTTGAAAATGAAGAAGTAGTAGAAGAATTTGATGATGTAGTTTATAAAGTAAAACATAAATTAACAGAATAACTAGGGGTGATCAGTGATAATGGAAGGGATAGTTAATTTGTTCAATCAAATAAGTAGCTTCGTTTGGGGACCGGTAGCAATCTTTTTACTACTCGGTACAGGAATTTATCTATCCATTAAGCTAAAGGTAGTTCAACTGCGGAAGTTAAAGTATGGAGTGCAGATCTTATTTGGTCTTTATGATCATGAAGAAACTGAAGAAGGTGAAATTAACCATTTTGAGGCACTTACTTCAGCTCTGTCTGCAACTATTGGTACAGGTAATATAGCTGGAGTAGGAACAGCTATTGCTCTTGGAGGTCCTGGAGCATTATTTTGGATGTGGTTGACTGCTTTTTTTGGTATGGCAACTAAGTATGCAAGTTGTTTATTAGGTTCAAAATATAGAGTTATAGACGAAAATGGAGAAGTAAGTGGTGGGCCAATGTATTATTTAGAACGCGGCTTAGGGCAAAGATGGTTGGGGTTATTATTTGCCTTATTTGCTACCTTAGCCTCTTTTGGAATTGGGAATATGGTGCAGGCTAATTCTGTAGCTGAACCATTACAGGCTCACTTAAATATTCCTAAATTAGCAACAGGATTGGTCTTAGGTGTTTTAACGTGGTTAGTAATCGTTGGTGGAATACAGCGTATTGGTAAGGTAGCAAGTAAAGTAGTCCCGATGATGTCTGCAGTCTATATTACGGGGGCAATGTCTATTATTTTAATGAACTTTCAAGAAATACCGGCTGCATTTAGTTTGATTATTAAACAAGCCTTTAGTCCGACTTCGGCTGTAGGCGGTTTTGCTGGGGCTGCAGTAATGATGACATTGCGCTATGGTGTTGCCCGGGGAGTATTTTCTAATGAAGCAGGTTTAGGAAGTGCTCCGATGGTTTATGCTGCTGCTAGGACTGATAAAGCAGTGCGGGAAGGACTAGTAGCAATGGTAGGACCACTAATCGATACATTAATCATTTGTACGATGACTGGTTTAGTAATCATCACAACTGGCGCTTGGAAATTAGTGAATCAAGCGACTGGCGAAGGATTTATTGGAGCAGAGTTGACGGCGAAGGCATTTAACTTAGGTTTGCCCGGACCAGGACGTTATTTAATTACTTTTAGTATTGTCTTCTTTGCTTTTTCAACTATTTTAACCTGGTCTTATTATGGAGACCGCTCGGTTAAGTATCTATTAGGTTCTGAATATGTGTCTTATTATCGTTGGATTTTTGCTTTAGTTGTACCACTAGGGGCTACCTTGAAGTTAGATTTAGTCTGGGCTCTATCTGATGTAGCCAATGGCTTAATGATCTTTCCCAACTTAATTGGAGTTTTAGGACTATCAGGGGTTGTCTTTAAGATGACTAAAGAATACTTTGCTCCAGCTAATTAAATAATCTGATTTTACGGATGACTTTATAACTAAGGTCATTCGTTTTTATATTAATCTAAAGATGTAATAATTTATATTTTATTAAAAAATTAGAGAGGTCTTGGCTAAAATTGTGGTAATATTTTATAATGTAATTGGAGACTGCCTGTAATTATTTTAATGTTTTGACTTTATGTTTTTTGAATTTAATTATCAATTAGAAAGGGTGAATACTAATGTTGAAAATAGGTCACCGCGGAGCGGTAGGCTTGGCTCCAGAAAATACTGCGGCTGGATTTAAAAAAGCAGTAGACTTAAACTTAGATATGGTAGAATTAGATCTGCAATTAACAAAAGATGAAAAAGTAGTAGTTATTCATGACTATGATTTGCAGCGAGTAGCAGGAGTTGAGGTTAAAGTAGCTGATTTAACTTTAGCTGAATTACAGCAGATTGATATTGGTAGTTATTTTGCTGTCGAGTATGCAGACCAACGAATTATGACTTTAAGAGAAGTAATTGAGTTAGTTGGAGATGAGTTAATGATAAATATAGAATTAAAGATGATTGCTGAAAGAGAGCAGATATTGATTGATGAAGTAAAAGAGATATTGAGGCAAGAAAATTTTGTTGATCGAGCTATTATATCTTCATTTAATCACTGCTATATCAAAAAATTTGGCCCGGAATTTAAAACGGCTGTGTTAATTAATTCTCATCCAGTAGATCCAGTGGCTATGATTGAGAGTGCAAATACTGATGGTATCCATCCTAACTATAAACTATTAACCCCCAATTTGCTAGAACAAGTTCAGCAAGCCGGTTACTTTGTTAATACTTGGACAGTTAATGATGCAGCTAAACTTGCTGATCTTAAAAGATGGGGGATTGATGGTATTGTGACTGATGACCCGAGATTGTTTTAAAAATTTCTCCTTGATTAGAAGGATAGTTTTACAGAATGTTAACTCTTTCGTAATTTGATTGTAAAAATGACCTGTTATACTGTAGTTGGTCGATGAGAAAGGCAGGTCAAAAACTGTCTAAAAATTATTTAATTACTTATAGGGAGGAATTGAAATGTTTAACCGAAAAACAGTTGCACTATCTTTAGTTTTATTGCTGACATTAGGCGTTTTGGTTAGTGTTACAGGAGAGGCAAATGCAGGATGGTGGCCATTTAGCGGAGATGATGAGGACAACAGTACTGAAACTGTAAGTTTAAGTTCTGGGGGCGCTTCTTTCCCTTACCCATTATATTCTAAATGGATGGATGTCTATACTCAAGAGAATGATGTAAAGATTGATTATCAATCAATTGGTAGTGGCGGTGGAATTAAAGGTATTATAGATAAGACTTTTGACTATGCAGGTAGTGATGCTCCAATGAAAGATGAAGAATTGGCTAAAGCTGATGGTGAAATTATGCATATTCCTACAGTAATGGGTGCTGTAGTTGCAACTTATAATTTACCTGGAGTTGAAGAACAAATTAAGTTAAGTGGGGATACTTTAGCAGATATTTATTTAGGTAATATAACTAAGTGGAATGATGGTCAAATTGAGGATGAAAATCCAAATGTAAATTTACCAGAGCAGGATATTGTAGTTGTTAGACGATCTGATGGAAGTGGAACTACAAATGCGTTTACGGATTATTTGAATAAAGTTAGTGAAGAGTGGGAAGAAAAAGTAGGATATGGTAAGTCTGTAAGTTGGCCTGATGGTACTGTTGGTGCTAAAGGTAATGAAGGTGTAGCCGGACAAGTATCTGATATTGATGGTGCTATTGGTTATGTAGAATTAGCATATGCTGAAGAAAATGATTTACAGTATACAAGTTTAAAGAATAAAGACGGAAATTATGTAGAACCATCTCTTGATACAGTATCAGCAGCAGCGGCTGGTGCAGTAGCTGATATGCCAGAAGATATGAGAGTGTCTATTACTAACTCTCCTGGTGAAGATTCATGGCCGATTTCTACATTCACTTATTTATTAGTCTATACTGAGTATGAAGATGAGGCTAAGACAGGTGAAATGATTGATTATATCTGGTGGGCACTAAGCGAAGGAGATAGTTATGCTCGAGAATTATTGTATGCTCCGTTACCAGGTAATTTATTAGATAGAGTTAAGGCAAAATTAGAATCAATTGAAGTTGATGGTGAACCTGTAAGACCAACATTAAAATAAATAGGCAATAAGAAAGAGGTCCTGTTTTACAGGACCTCTTTTAATATAAAAAACATAAGCAATTATATTTATAATTATTAGTAGAGTTGTATAATAAGAGGTTAATTTGTATAAGAAAAGGAGGTTTAAAGGGTGGGTAAAACTTTGAAGAATGAAGTAACACTTAAAATTGGTTTAGCAATAATTTGTACATTATTAATAATATCTGTTATAATAATAGTTGATTTTAGGCAAGCTCAATTTAAAATGGTGAAAAAAGAAATATCCGAAATTATAGAAAAAAATGCCCTAAAATTAAATAAAGATAATCAACGGCTGAAAAAATCAGTTGAGATGATAACTTTTCAGCAAGAGGCAGGGGGGTTTGGAAATAGGAAGAATAGTATCAATTATTTAAAAAGTTTTTTGCAAAGCAATTCTGACTTAGAGGGAGTTAGTATTAGTTATGAGCCTAATGCTGATGCTCAAGATAAAAAATACAAAAATACAAATAAAAAGGGAATTAGTTCTGAGGGACGGTTTCTTGCCTACTGGAGTAAAGAACAAGATGATATAAAATTAAAAACAAGAAAAAATCTTGAAAAGAATTTTTATGCAAAAACAAAAGTTTTGCAGAGAAGTATAATTACTGAACCTTTTATTTATGATGATCAGTTAATTATATCTTTTTCTGCCCCGATAGTTATTGAAGATGAGTTTGTAGGAAGTGCAGTTATTGATCGTAGTTTGAAGAATATTCAACAGAGCTTAAAAAAAATAAGAAGTTTTAAAACAGCTCGTTTTTATCTTTTAAGTGGAACTAATGAAGTAATTGCTACTTCGCATGAAGATGAATTAATAGATCAAAATTTAATTGCAATTCCTAAATATAAAGAGGTATTTAAACCTTTGGTTAACTCTGGAAAACTAGAAATAGTTGCAAGTGATGAGTTAAATCGTTTTGTTGCTCACGCACCAGTAAAAATTGGTAATTGGAAATTATTAATGACAGTAGACCAAAGAGAAATTTTAGCTACTGTTAATAAATTGACTTTAAAAGTTATTCTGGTTAGTGTGTTAGGGTTAATTGGAGTATGTAGTTTACTTTACTGGCTAATTTCTAAATCATTACAACCGCTTAATCAATTGAAAAGAAGAGTGGCTGAAATTGCTAGTAAAGGAGGAGATTTAACTCAGAGATTAGAAGTTAAATCAGAAAATGAAATTGGAAAGTTAGCGGCTTCTTTTAATAAATTATTAGCTAGTTTACAAGAAATTATGAAAGAGGTGATGTCAGAAACTGAAGAAGTTACTGAGGTTAGCCGAAAATTATCAAACTCGTCTAAAAAAGGTCATGATATCATTGTTGAAACTGCTAACAATATTGAAAAGATGTCAGAAGAAGTCCAAGATATTTCTAATAATAGTCAACGAATTAATTTAATCTCAGAAGAAGCAAGTGAAGTGGCAGCTGAAGGTAATAATAATATCAAAAAGGCAGTTAGCCAATTTAAAAATATAAAGATAGCTTCAGAGAATTCAACTACTCATATGGAAAAATTAGATAAGAAAATTGAAGAAATAAATAAAATTATTGAATTAATAACAAATATAGCTGAACAAACTAATTTACTAGCTTTAAATGCTGCAATTGAAGCAGCGAGGGCTGGAGAGCATGGGAGAGGTTTTTCAGTAGTAGCAGAAGAAATTCGTGATTTAGCAGAAAAGACAGCAACTGCGACAGAAGAAATTGTCTTTTTAATTAATCAAGTGCAACAAGAAAAACAAGAAGTTTTAAAATATACTAAAAAGAATAAAGAAGAGGTTATTAAAGGTGAAGAAATTATTGAACAAGCTGGTAAATATTTTGAAGATATAGTTGAAGGTGTTAATCATACTAATAAACAGATTCAACAAACAAGCGCTGCTACCCAGCAATTAGATGCAGGAACTTCTGAAGTTGTTATAGCTACTACTGAAATTGATGAAATCATTGAAGAAGTTACTATTTCATCTAGCAATTTAGCTAATAATGCAGAAAAATTAAAGAGTATGATAGACCAATTTGAAGTCTAATATTTAACTTTAGTGCGTGATTTTAACTTAATGTTGACATTTTATTAACTTTCTTGTAAAGTTAAAATGATATAGTTTTTTGTTGAAGGAAAAGATAAATAGGAAGTATTTTAGTGTAATTAATTTAATGATTTTATTTAGGTCTGTTGAAATGAGTTAGTTAGAAAGAAATATGTAGCAATAATTATTACTATTTTAAAGGAGGAGTTATAATGTTTAATCAGAAAATAAGTGCTTTGTTTTTAATATTGATCTTAGCAGTAGGTCTCTTATTTACTACTACTGGTTGTCAACC
>JAWOFC010000208.1:0-5845 GCA_046482455.1 Halanaerobacter sp.
GTGTGGTTTTCAATTGAATTATCAATTATCCATTATCAATTATCAATTAATTATATTGGGAGGGGCAAAGCATGAAATTTTTAGAATTAGCTAAACAGAGATATTCAGTTCGAGAATATCAAGACAAAGAGGTTGAAGAGGAAAAAATGCGGAAAGTATTAGAGGCAGGTCGAGTGGCACCGACGGCAACAAATGGTCAACCGCAGCGTTTAATTGTTGTGCAGGAGAAAGAAGGGTTAGAGAAGATAGAGAAGGGCTCTAAGATCTATGGTGCTCCTGCAGCAATTATAGTTTGTGCTGATCATGAGGAAACTTGGCGGAGACCTTTTGATAATATGGATACAGCAGATATTGATGCTAGTATAGTTACTGACCATATGATGCTGCAGGCTACGGAATTAGGATTAGGTTCATTATGGGTCTGCTATTTTGACCCAGAGGTGATTAAAGAAGAGTTTAATATTCCAGAAAATATTGAGCCAATTAATATCTTAGCTATTGGTTATGCAGCAGGAGAAGAAAAATCACCAGAGCGGCATGATAAAGCTAGAAAGTCTTTAGAAGAAACAGTAGAGTATGGATCATTTTAATAGAGTTCACTGTTCATAAAAGCATCTTAGCCTAGGGTTAAGATGCTTTATTTGTTTTTATCTAAGATATTTTAAAAGAGTAGATTATAGATTAAAACACTACCGATACTACTACCGACAATTAAGAAGAGATTAGTTTCAAAATATGCTAGGATAACTGCTGTTCCAGCACCTAAGATAGCTGAAGCTAAATTTCCTGTGGCAGATAAGATAGCAGGAAAGATTAAAGCACTTAAAGCTGTATATGGTATAAATTCTAAAAACCTCTTTAAAAAAGGTGGTAGCTTGAAATTAGAAAATAGAGCTAAGGGCAATAACCTCGGAATATATGTAACAACAGCCATACCAACTACTACTAAAATAAGATTATTCAAGCTCTTCACCTACCTCAGGAAAGAAGTATGCTCCAAAAGCAGAGGCTAGAATTGTAACAATTATTATCTTCCAGCCGCGTGATATGTTCTGCAAAAAATTTGGCCCCCAGTTTAAAATAGAACTAATAGAAATTGCTATTAGAGAAACTATAGTTATTGATTTGGATTTTTTAAGACTAGGAACTAATAGACCAATAAACATGGCATAAAGGGCAATCCCCATGCTGTTTTTGATAATCGTTGGGAGTCCTTGGCCTAGATAAACCCCGAGAGCAGTCCCCCCAACCCAGGCTAAATAAGCTATAGAGTTAATACCTAGAATATATCCTTTATTTAACTGTGCTTGTGGTGTTAATGATGCAAAAGAAAAAGTTTCATCAGTAATCCCAAATGAGAGTATGGGAATCCATGATTTAGGTATTTTTTCTTTAATTCTTTCTGCTAAGGATGCTGACATTAGGAGATGTCTTAAGTTTACTATAAAAGTTGTTAAGATAATCTGCCAAGGTCCTGTTCCTACTTGTAATAAGTTAACTGCAACAAATTGACTAGCTCCAGCAAAAACTACAGCAGACATAAGAATAGTAATTTCAGCTGATAGACCAGTGTTTTTAGCTAAAAGACCGAAAGTAATAGCAATTGGTATGTAGCCTAATGCAATAGTACTTCCTTTCTTAATTCCTAGCTTGATATTTCTGCTAGTAGACATATAAATACTCCTTTCAGCAATTATTTCTCATTTTATTATATATGATAGACGCAAATAAGTAAAAAATATTCTTTAACTGTAATATTTAGCCGGTGAATTTTAAATAATAGAAGGTTTTTTGTATTTTGGTGAGAAATTATTAAATAATAACTATATAAAGTGGCACTTCTGTGCCACTAGCTATGAGCTATGAGCTGTCAGCAGTCAGCTCAATCAAAGGCAAAGTCAAAAACTAAATTCAAAATCAAAAAAGTAGCACCTACGAAAAGGTACAGTCACTGCCCCCGCTCTAAAAGTAAGACTGACTTAGATTGAGATAAAATTCTTTCGCAGCGACCTCAAATCTAGTTTGTCAATAAGTCTTAACGAAGTGAAATAAAATCAAATTTTGTTCTGCTTAATCTTCAAATTTGATTAAGCTAAATTTAATTTTGTTTTACAAGTTTAGACGAATCAAACTAGATTTGAGAGCGAAGAAATTATTTTATCTCAATCTTCAAAGCTACACTTTATATAGATAAAATTTCACTACAAAATAATAACAAGGAGCAAAAGGAATTATGATAAATAAAATTTATAATTTAAACTGGAAGCTATTCTTAAGAAGAATTTATTACAAGTTTAAAGAAGATGATATTATTATTAATGCTATGAGCCTTGTTTATACGACATTATTATCTTTAATTCCACTTTTGATATTCTCCTTTTATATTTTAACTCTATTCAATTTTTTCGGCGGGATAGAGAAACTAATTGCTAAGGTTAAAGATGCTATTTTGACTAATTTAGCAACTGGTACTGGAAATAGATTAATTAATATTTTAGAGCAGTATATTATCAAAATTGATCAATTAGGTGTAATCAGTTTTGTTACTTTAGTGTTTGTGATTATCTTTATGTTAGCTAGAATTGAGGTTACTTTTAATCGAATTTGGGGTGTTGAAGAGCACCGAGATTTATTCAAAAGATTTGTAGCTTTTTGGACTTTTATTACCTTAGGTACATTTTTATTTACTCTGTTTTTAAGTCTGACTTTAGGTTTAGCTAGTTCTTATTTTGAGGCACAGATTACTGGTGAGTCCTTATTCAATAGTTTTTTATTTAGATTTATTTCTAATTCGGTCTATTTTTTAATCTTTATTGTTGCTTATTATTTAATTCCTAATACAGAAGTTGAACTATCTGCTGCTGTAGTGGGCGGAATTAGTAGTGGAACCCTTTTTATTATTGCAAAACAGATCTATACTTTTTATACTAGACATGTAGTTGCCTATAATCAGATTTATGGTCCTTTAGCAGTGATTCCTTTATTTTTAATCTGGTTGTACCTAATCTGGTTAATTGCATTATTAGGGGCAGTTATCTCTTATGTATTCCAATATCGTAAACAGATGACTAATTTTGTCCATCAAGAAGTAACAATCGGTACTAAAGGATTGCTGCCGATTGCACTCTTAATCATTATTCAGAAAGGTTTTTTAGACCAAGAGCAAGAAGGGGTTAGTTTTCAAGCTATAACCAATAAGATTCAACTACCGGTCTCTACGATAAAGAAAAATTTAAAGAAATTAAAAGAGAATAACTTGATTACTGAAAGTAAAGAGAATAAATACTTACCCCTAATCTCTTTAGATGAAGTTTCGCTTTGGGAAGTCTTTTCTAATCATGCTGACTTAGAATCTAGAGATGTAAGTGATATTTTTATAGATGAGGAATTACAGCAGACTTATTGTTGGTTAAAGGGCTCTTTACAAGAGGACTTAGAAGGTTTAACTATCAATCAACTATTAGATAAAATAGAGGAGGCGGATTTAAATGAAGATTGTACGTTATAAAAAAGATGGTGAGGTTAAGACAGGAATCTTAGAGGAAAATAGGATTAGAAGTATTAGTGGTGATATTACTGGGGACTATAGTATTAATGATGATTATGAAGAGTTCGATGAAGTGGAGATAATAACTCCTTGTCAACCTGGAAAAGTGGTCTGTGTAGGTTTGAATTATAGAGATCATGCTCAAGAGTTAGGCATGGAGATACCGACAGAGCCAATTATTTTTTTAAAGCCAGCTAGTGCAGTTACGGGGCCAAACTCGGCGATTAAGTATCCAGCTATGACTGAGCAAGTAGATTATGAAGCAGAATTAGCAGTGGTAATTAAAGATCAAATTAAAGATATAACTCCTGCTGAGGCTAAAGAACATATTTTAGGCTATACTTGTTTTAATGATGTCACTGCTAGAGATTTACAGAATGAAGATGGGCAGTGGGCAAGGGCCAAATCATTTGATACTTTTGCTCCGCTTGGTCCCTTAATTGAGGCTGAGCTTGAAGTTGATAATCTAGCAGTTAAGCTTTATAAAAACGGCGAACTAAAACAAGATTCTACTACTCGGCAGATGATCTTTAGTGTACCTGAGATTGTGAGTTTCATATCTCAGATTATGACTTTATACCCTGAAGATGTGATTGCTACAGGCACTCCTCCTGGAGTAGGAGAGATGGAAGTTGGAGATCAAGTAGAAGTTGTGATCGAAGAGATTGGGAGTCTGAAAAATAAATTGGAGGTTTAAAATTGGAATTTGATATCTTCTTAATCGTAGATATATTAGTAACCGCAGTAGTAATTTATAGTTTCTTTACGTTTATTAAAGGGACAAGAGGGATTCAACTATTAAAAGGAATCTTAGTCTTATTTGCGATTAGTTTGGTAAGTAGATATTTTGGCTTTCAAATCTTTAACTTTTTATTAGAAAAGATTCAGACAACGGTCTTAATTGCTATTCCAGTTGTCTTTCAACCTGAATTGCGCAGAGCATTAGAGCAGATTGGCCGTGGAAGAATGTTAAAAGAACTGGCTAGTTCAAAGAAATTTAAGTCTAAGATCGATGAATTAGTTAAGGCAGTAGTGAGGTTAAAAGAGGATAAGACAGGGGCTTTAATAATCTTAAAGCGTAAAACAGGATTAGATGAGATAGTAGATACAGGTGTTAAGATTGATGCCAAATTGTCGGCTGAATTATTAGCTACAATCTTTTTTCCTAAGAGTCCTCTCCATGATGGAGCAGTTATTTTAGACCATGGAAAGATTGAAGCTGCTAACTGTTTACTACCTTTAACGCAGAAGAATATTTCTGATTATAGATTAGGTACCAGACATCGAGCAGCAATTGGAATCACGGAAGAAAGTGATGCGGTAGCAGTTATTGTCTCTGAAGAGACTGGGCGCATTTCTTTAGCCTTTGATGGAGACATGCAGCATGGGTTAGATGAATTTAAATTAAAAGAGGAGTTATTTGAGAAGTTTGAGAATCTAGAGTAGATTTAAGGATAATTAAGCTAGTTCTTGATTCTGTTTAAGAGTGAAATTATCATTATATATGTTATCTAACAAATTTGATAAAAGGTGTTTTTTCTAACCTATTAGGTGATATAATAATAACCAGTCGTTCCCTCCTCTCTATTTATGGGTTTGGTCACCTGATTAATTAAAGAGGGAACGATTTTTCTATTTACGATTGGAAATTTTTCACTCAACAGGATTATAAATAGTAATGATTCGATAATTTGATTGAAAGATAAAGAAATTAATTGTATAATGAGAGATGTTGTTTAGAATGTTAAATTGGATTGTTGATGCATATACTATACAGGAAGGAGGTGCAGAAATGGGAGAACTATTTGGTACTGATGGAGTTAGAGGAGAAGCAAATATCGATCTAACCCCTGAGTTAGCATTTAAAGTAGGTAAAGCAGGAGCTTATTTTTTAACCCAAGGTCAAAGTAAGAAAAAGGTCTTAATTGGGAAAGATACTAGAGTCTCTGGAGCTATGTTAGAAGCAGCCTTAGTTGCAGGAATTACTTCTTTAGGTATTGATGTAGTAGAAATAGGAGTTGTGCCCACACCTGCTGTAGCTTATTTAACTAAGAAGACAGATGCTGCGGCTGGAATTATGATCTCTGCTTCTCATAATCCGGTTCAAGATAATGGAATAAAGTTCTTTAGTAGTGATGGAATTAAATTAAGGGATAGTGAAGAAAGAAAAATTGAGGATATTATCTTTAAAACTTGGGAAGAACTACCTATAGTGAAGGGAGATGAGGTAGGAGAGAGGGAAGAGTTTGATGCTGCCTTAGAGCAGTACTTGAATCATCTAAAGACTACTGTGCAGCA
>JAWOFC010000103.1:0-3592 GCA_046482455.1 Halanaerobacter sp.
GGCCCCCACCAGAAGCTCCACCGAGACTTCCTGGCCTGCCTGAGACTTCTTTGCCAGGTCTCGTCTCCATGACTTGAACTGGTCAACCCAGGCCAGAATGGTGTAAACATAACCCCCGACCTCGGTCACCACAAACGAGCCACGCCAGCGGTCATTGATTAGAGGTTCCATAGCACTCTCAGCCCATTCAGGATCATTTTCCTTGCGGTAGAGGAGCAAAGCCGATATCACGTCATAGCCATCGACGAAAATGTCGGCTTCCACCACTACCTTCTCTCCAATGACCCGCTTGATCGGGAAGCGGCCGCCGTCGATTTCGGGCTTCAGTCCTTCGATCACTACCCGTGCTTGCCCTGTCGTCTCTTTCATATTCATTTCATGGGCTGTTCAATGTTGATTGATTCTGGTTATTTTTGTAGTTGCTTGATTCATCAAGATTGCACCGAGGTCCTGTTTTAATTCAGTTTCTGAAAAATTATTTAATGAGGGAGTAGGCTGATTAGAATTTTCTTTATTATAAGCTAATAACTCAGTAGCTACATCTACAAAATTTTCTAAAAAATGATTCTCAAATTTATTTTTCAATATTCTTCCCCCTCCGATTAAAAAAATTACTAACTGAAGAGATATTATATCTCTTCAGTTAGTATCTTATTTATCAACAACAGCAATTTTTCTTTATGACGGCTGCTATAGCATCAACAGGGATATATACTTTATTTTCATCTTCTAATAAAGTAACCATTCCACATTTTTTATCTACATCACAGACCATACCCTCTTGTTTACAGCAGCAAAAGCAGTCATCACAAGCACCACCAGATTTTAAAACTATAATTACTGTCTCACACTCAAAATCTTCTAAAACATCTAAAAGACAATCTCCACAACCACAACTTTCGCCCCGCACTTGAACTTCTTCTTCCATACGAATCCTCCTTTCTTTCTTAAGCTACTACATAGTATGATTAGAAGCTAAAAACTGTTAATTGATTAAAATAAAAAATAAAAAAAGCTCTGCTAGAGAGCAGAACTTAAAACTTAATATCTAAAGCTTTAGCTACATTTTTGATATTATTACAGACACTACTCTTTTGAGAACCAGCAAATAATAATCCAACTACTTGATTACGGCGGTCAACTACTAAGGCACCACTATCACCAGGCTGCGAAAAGGGTTCTGTAATTATTTGATCAGTAAATAAAGCAGAATCATCTTCTGATAACTGAACATTAATGGTAGCATTAACTGCCTTAACCGTAGAAGTAGTAATTCCACTTGTGCGTCCACTCTTCTTTACTTTCATTCCCGGCTGTGCTTGAGCAGTATCCGTCACTAAACCAATGCCGAGTATCTCATCAGTAATTATATCTTCACTTTTAGGTTTTGCCACTGCACAATCTACCTTATTTTCTAAAATAATAGGTTTTACTCTATAAGGTAGATTAAGCACAGAACCTAAACCGCCAACTACCTTTTCTACCCCTGCAATAAAAGGACAGCTATTAGATCTTTGATTATAGATAGGAATAAATCTTTCCAGGTGAGCAATTATATCATCACTCTCTACCCCTCCATCATAACTACCTGGCTGTAAAATCTTATCCCCCTGCTGAGCTCGACCATCTTTACCGTCACTAATATTTGCTAAAACATGATTATTTGATAGAATTAATTTCTCTTGAGTACGTCTATCTTTAACTACAGCCCCAAAAGTTCCTGCAGTAATCTTATAATGACCAATACTGACTCCTGGCTGTGCAGGACGTAATTCAGTAGTTCTCATCTTCTCCCCTGCAGCTAAAAGTTCAACTTTTCCAACTTCTATAACATCTGTTTGATGTTCTTCAATACTTTGGGGTACAATATGTTCTTGCTCTAGTTCTTCTTCACTTATTTTCTCTTCAACTAAAACCACTATACTCTCTTTATCAGTTAATCTATTCTCTACTTCTTTATAACCACAGCCTACTCCTATAACATTATCCAATTTGAATATCTTTTCTTTATACTTTTCAATTATTCTCTTTATATTTTCCATCCTATCCCTCCTTCCGCTTACTGCAGTATATTCAACATAAACCACAGTTCGTGAAAGAAAAGAGACAAAAAATTAAAAAACCCCTCGCAAGGAGGAGTTAAACGCTAATACAACCAATTCTCATATTATTTTCTTTAATCTTTAGTTCAACAGTTTCTGTTAATACATCAGCATAGCTATATGACATACGGCGTGGAGTTTGATCATCATTTACTTTAACTACAAATACATTGGGATAAGTTTCTAATAGGACCCCTTCTTTTTCAATGATCTTTCTTCGCCCTTGATTTGCCTTTAATTCTACTTCTTTGCCGACAAAAGAATCTAGATCACTTTTAATCTGGGTGAGAATATTATTTTCCATTTAAGCCCACCTTCCACTTTTCGTTTCAAGTCACTTTAGAACATTATATCACAATGATCATATTGTGTCAAGGTATGAATTATACCAGAAACAAATTAAGATGTCAATATCTATTTTGATAATAATGCAAAAATTTCATTACTTAACTTAGCAAACTGTTTTAAACTTAACTTTTCTGCCCTTCTTCGCGAATCAATATCAACATTTGCCAAAGCTTGGTCTACTAGGTCTCGACTTAAGTTTATATTTGCTGCTTTACTTAAAGAATTCCTAATTGTCTTTCTCCGCTGTTGAAATCCAGCATTTACAATTTTAAAGAAAAACTCTTTTGAATGAATATCTACTGGTGCTCCTTCTAAAAGGTCTAATGAAACTACAGAAGAATGAACTTTAGGCTGGGGAATAAATACATTTGGAGGTACATTAAATAATATTTCGGCTCTTGTATGAAATTGAATTCCAATTGATAGAATACCATAATCCTTACCTCCAGGGTCAGCAACCATTCGTTCTGCAACTTCTTTCTGTACCATAAATACTATCTTTTCTACATTAAAATGCTCTTCTAATAATCTCATAACAATTGGCGTTGTAATATAGTATGGTAAATTTGCTACAATCTTATACTTCCCCTCAACTAAACTATCAAAATCAACCTCTAAAGCATCTCCAAAAATAACTTCAGTATTATCATATTCAGCTAGAGTCTCTTCTAGAAGTTCTTCTAATCTTTCATCGACTTCTACTGCTACTACTTTAGCTGCCTTTTGAGCCAACTTTTGTGTTAAACTCCCAATTCCAGGGCCAATTTCAATTACAGTATCCTCCTCAGTTACATTAGCTTGGGATACAATTTTATCTAAGATGTTATTATCAATTAATAGGTTCTGCCCTAAACTCTTCTTTAATTCTAAATTATGTTTTCTCAATAATTCCTTAGCCTTACTCGGCTTTGCTACATCCATTCTTAATCATCACCTCGATTAATTTTTTCTAGAGCAGTTATTAACTGCTGCATAGTAATTCCATAATTATTTAATCTATTTAAAAACTGTTTACCATTTGCATAACCAACCCCTAATTTTTGGCCTAATCTTCTTCTTAGTCTCCCAGCATTAGAGGTTCCTATAAGCCCTAATTCAATTAATTTCTGTTTGCTAAATTCTGCCCGTGCCTCTTCATAGCT
>JAWOFC010000109.1:0-6707 GCA_046482455.1 Halanaerobacter sp.
GTAATCAAGAATGGATGAATATCATATTTAGCAATCCAAAATCCATTCCATAACCCAATACCTATTCCACAAATTAAAATAGTTAAAATTACAGAAACCCATACTCCGAAGCCAGCCTGCATTAAGACTGTTACTACTACTGCTGATAGACCTACAACTGAACCTACAGACAAGTCAATTCCGGCTAATAGAATTACCATTGTCATCGTAACAGCAATAATACCTCTAATTGTAGTCTGTCTAGTTAAATTTGTTAAATTTCGCGGCGTAAAGAAAGATGGAGTTAAAAAAGTAACTAAAATACCTAATCCAATTAATGCCAGTAAAGTCCCATTTCCTTCAATCAATTTTTTTAGATAGTACATTATTCCCTTTTGATTATTATCCATGTTTTGACCTCCTACTTAAAATTTCTGCTTAAAAGTTACCTGAAGCATATTCCATAACTCTCTCTTTAGTTGCTTCGGCTCGATCTAAGGTTGCCACTGCTTCTCCTTCACACATCACTAATACACGATCACTCATCCCTAAAACTTCCGGCAACTCAGATGAAATCATAACTACTGTTACACCCTGCTCTACTAATTTATTCATTAGCCGATGAATTTCAACTTTAGCGCCTACATCTATTCCTCGCGTTGGCTCATCTAAAATTAAAATATCCGGATCAGTCGTCAACCACTTACCAATAACCACCTTCTGCTGATTACCACCACTTAAAGTTGCTACATTAGAATATATACTAGGCGTTTTAATTGATAATTTATCTACATATTCTCGTGTGTTTTTTCTTTCTTCTAATTCATCCATCACTCCCATAGTAGAAAACTTATCTAATGAAGCTGCTGAAAAATTATCAACTACATCACGAGTTAATAATAAGCCTATCTCTTTTCTATCCTCAGGAATTAATCCAATACCATGTTTAATTGCCTCTTTAGGAGAGTTAATCTCTACTTTTTCTCCTCTAATATAGACTTCACCATGAGTATCATCTGGATAAGCTCCAAAAATTCCCGAAACTAATTCTGTACGACCTGAGCCCATTAAACCAGCTATTCCTAAAATTTCTCCTTGATAAGCTTTAAATGAAACCCCTTTGACTTTCTTTTCTCCTTCACGTAATGGATGGTCAACTTCTAAATCTTTAACTTCTAGCGTCTTTTCGCCTCTTTCAAACTTCTTTTTCGGGAACATTTCATCAACTTCATTTCCCACCATCCGCGTAATAATGCCCTCTAAAGTTATATTTTCTATTTTCGTAATATCACCAATACTCTTACCATCTCTCAAGACTGCAACTCTATCTGCTATCTCTTCAATCTCTTCCATTTTATGAGAGATATAAACCATACAGACACCTTGTTCTTTTAATTCATTGATTACTCTAAACAACTCATCAACTTCTGAGTCAGTCAAAGCAGAAGTAGGTTCGTCTAATACTAAAATTTCTGCATCTAAAGATAAAGCTTTTGCAATCTCAATCATCTGTTGTTTTCCCACCGTTAAATCTTTAATTAAATCTGTCGGATCAATATCATAAATGTTTAATCTAGCTAGTACTTTTTCCGTCTCATTATATAATTCATTCCAGTCAATTCCGCCAATATTATTTGTAAATTGACGATCAAGAAAAATATTTTCAGCTACACTCATTCCAGGAATCAAATTTAACTCCTGATGGATAATAGCTACTCCTGATGCCTCTGCTTCTCTAGTATTAGCAAATTCTTTGCGTTCACCTTTAATATATATCTCACCTTCGTGAGTAGAATAAGGATGTACTCCACTTAATACTTTCATTAGCGTTGATTTGCCTGCTCCATTTTCACCAACTAAAGCTAATACTTCTGCTCTATAGGCTTTCAGATTCACGTGATCCAAAGCTCTAACGCCAGGAAAATCTTTGATGATGTCCTTCATTTCTAGCATCACTTCAGACAATTCTATCACCTTCTTTAGTCATTATTTTAACAACCCCTTTCAGAAGTTAATTTCCAAAAGGGGCTGTTAGAGTTAATTATTACTTATTACTCTCCAAAAATATCTTCTTCACTATGAAAATCAGCTTCAATTACCGTATCGCGAATATTATCTTGTGTAACCGTAACAATTGGAGTAACAATTGTAGGAACTTCTTGGTGCCCATTATCAATCATTCTGTCAATATCAGCTTCTACTGCTTTTTCAACTTCTTTATCTGGATTATTAGCTAACTTGAAAGCAATCTGTGCTGCTGTCTTAGATAAAGGTTTGATCTTCTTAAAAATTTCAACTGTCTGCTTACCTTCTTCAACATATCTAATATTAGTCTGGTCTGCATCAGAACCAGCTACAAATACTTTGCTAGTATCATCTAAATCTTGAGATTCTAAAGCTGAAATTACTCCTCTTGCCATCCCACTATTATTACAGATGAAGGCATCAACATCGTTATCATACTTATTTAAAGCATCTTCAGCTGTTGCCATAGCATCATCAGGAGACCAACCTTCATGAGACTGTTCTACTACTAGGTCTAAACCATCATGCTCATCAATGATTTCTTTCGCTCCACTACTCATATACTGAGCATTAGAATCTCCAGGCTGTCCTTTGATCAAAGCAACATTTCCTTCAACTTCACCTTTATTTTCCTTAAACCATTTAACCATTTCTTTCCCTTGTAATGTTCCCACAGCCCAACTATCCTGCATTACATGAACATCTAACGGACCATCCTGCAGCATAGAATCATAACCTACTACTTTAACGCCTTCCGCGTGAGCTTTCTCAACCATTGAACCAGCTGTTCCAGTATTAACTGGCTGTAGGACAATTACATCTACACCTCTAGCCAACATGTTTTCAAATTTAGACATCTGTGAAGAAGAACTATTATTAGCAGAGTCAAATACTACTTCCGCGCCTAATGACTCTGCTTCTTCTGTAAAGTATCGTCTATCTTTCTTATATCGTTCTTCCTGCATTGTCTTTAATAAAAAACCAATTTTAACTTTACCATCATCTGCCTCATCATCGCTGCCAAACCAACCTGCAAATGCCATACTACTGAATAGAGTCAACGCCAACGTCACAATTAATAGAATACTTATTTTTTTCTTCATCGAATCCCTCCATTTTTTAATTTTCAGTATTTAATCTTTTTCAGTATTTAATCTTATAGAACTGAAGTAATTATTAACTTATAAGAGTTAATCTTCTTTCTTATTGCTTAGCTTATATTCTTATAAGGAATCTTATAACTAGTTGACTTATATTCCACCTTTTTGTAAGTTACTGAATTATTACTTATTAAACTTATCAGCTTTTATAAATTAAGTAGATCCAAACTTAACTTATAAAACTCACCTCCTTTTAAACATAAAAAAGAGCTAGAGAAAACTCATACCCCATCATAGCTCAAGACGGTTAGGAGTTCAAACCTCCTTCACATCCGCTATAGATACGGCTAAAGTTTTCCCTAGCTCTTGCCTGATCTAATCAGTAACACGCTAGATAAAAACGTTAAAGTCTATTAACTTGTACTTAAATTATAGTATTACATCTTTAATTTGTCAAGACTTTTTTTATTTTTCACCAAAATATCTTTATAAATTATACTCCTCTACTAAATTCTGCAGTTCTTGTGCCAACCCTGCTAACTCCTGAGCAGAGTTACTTATCTCAGTAGACATACTATCTAAATCGTCAGTCGCATTGCTAACATGGTCACTATTAGCTGCTAATTCCTGAGCAGAAGCACTTGTCTGTTCTGTAGAAGCACTTGTATCTTCTATTAAATTAGCTATCTCGGTGAAAGCATATCCTGTCTCCTCAATTAATTCTGTACCATCATCTGTCTTCTCAACAACTTTTCCTATCTCCTGTCTTCCCTGCTGTGACTGCTGTTGAGTCTCTTGAATTAATTGTCCTGCTTTCTCTGTTGCTTGGGCTGTTTCATCAGCTAATTGCTTAATCTCATCTGCAACTACTGCAAAACCTTCCCCAGCTTCACCAGCTCGAGCAGCTTCAATACTAGCATTCAGGGCCAATAGATTAGTCTGCTCTGCAATCTCATTAATCATATCTACAATCTCCCCAATGCGCTGTGAAGTATCATCTAAATTATCAATCGTATCCTTTGCTTTTTCAACTGAAGTATCTACCTCATTCATTTTAGTAATCGTATTATTAATCTTCTCTTGCCCTTCATCTGTCTTCTCATAAGTCTGCTGCGCTAAATCTGCTAATTCTTGACTGCCAGATGAGATCTGATTAATACCTTGAATCATATTCTCTACATTATCAGTGGTAGTATCAATTGCTGCATTACCTTCTTCAGCAGAAGCTGATAACTCTTGACTATAAGCAGATAGATCCTCAGTAGTACTTAAGATCTTTTCTAAAATTTCCTTTTGAGATTCAATTGCTTCATTAAATCTAACAGCTAACTTACCTAATTCATCTTCAGACTCTAAATCAACATGGGTCTTTAAATCGCCTTCAGAAAAGCCTTGCACTCCAACCAAAATCTCATCAAGACCATCAGTAATATAATTAGAGACAAAATAAATTACTGCTGCTACAACAATTATACCTACCATAAAAATACTAAAGACAAAGATTAAAGTATTTCTCTTCAACTCATTAATCCGCTCTTCACTATCATTTAAGGTAGAATTAATTACTGATTCATAACTTCCCGACCCAATCCACCAGTCTGTACCAGGAATGGGTTCCACATAGCCAAACTTCTGTTCTTTTTCATCAGTATTAGGGTTTTGATAAATATAATCAACAAAACCGCCCCCATCTTCAGCAGCTTCAGCTAATTCTCTAATAAAATAACTGCCCTCAGCATCCTGCATATCCCATCTATTATTACCTTCTTTTTCAGGAGTTGGAGGTAAAGAGACTACTTCTCCTTCATAATTATAAATAAAGAAATAACCTGCTTCCCCAAATCTAATATCTTTATTATGCTCTACAAGTAATTCTCTTAACTCAGATTTTGATAGTTCTGATTCATTCTTTTGGTATAACTCACCTAAGCTCTGTGCCATTGAATAAACAGAGTTTTTAATTCTTTCTTTCTCTTTACCTAATAATACCCTTCTTAGATTATCATGATTCTTCTCCTGCAAATTGTGAAATTGACCATTAATCACAAACCCTAGGACCAACATCACAACTATAAAAGTACCTCCTACTCCTAATAGAATTTTATTTCTGATCGATAAATCCTTCAACCACTCTTTCAAAACAACCCCTCCTCTTATATTTAGTAGTGCTTTCAGCTAAGTTCAAAGTACTGAACTTAAGCTATATTTGATTAGCACCTTTAATTCAATTAATGATTATTTTAGCTAAGAAATTATAAAAGATTCACTCTACTCATTTATTTCAACATAAGATTACATAATCCTGCATTGCTTTTAAATTCACAAAAATTAAATTCTCCCAAATAAAAAAAAGCGGGCATCTGCCCACTTTGCTTTACAAATCCAATAATAGATCATTCTCTTTTATTAAGCCCCATTTACGCATTAGTTCAGCAAAAATAAGAGTTAAGATTGCTGGTAAAATAAAATGAAGTAATAAAATAGCTAATAAAGGATTAGATTCCATGGCTTCAATAGTTCCAAACTGTCCTACTAAACCTGCTGTACCCATTCCTGAACCAACCGGTATATTCTTCATTTTGAAGACTGTTGTTGCCAAAGGACCTAATAACGCACCGCTTAAAGTCGGCGGAATCCAAATATAGGGATTATTAACAATGTTCGGCATCTGCAGCATAGAAGTTCCCAAACCTTGGCTAACTAAGCCCCCCACTCCATTTTCTCTATAACTCATCACAGCAAAGCCGACCATTTGTGCACTACATCCTACAGTAGCTGCTCCAGCAGCTAGTCCGCTTAACTTTAACATCAATCCAATTGCTGCACTACTAATAGGCAGAGTCAATGCTATCCCCATTAGAGTCGAGACTATAACACCCATGGGCACTGGCTGCAGTTCTGTAGCTCTCATAATCACCTGTCCTAAATATTTCATAAAACTATTAATCCCTGGACCTACAAACTTAGCCATTAATCCACCACTAATGATGACTACCATTGGAGTCAGCACAATATCTAGTTTAGTCTCTTTAGAGATTAACTTACCGCATTCTGCCCCAATTACTGCAGCTAAGAAAGCACCTACAGGACCGCCAAGTTCTGCTCCCGCTCCTCCTGTGACAGCTGAGGTAAAGACTACTAGCGGAGGAGCTTCTAAACCATAGGCTACAGCTACACCGATGGCTGGGCCCATCATCGATTTAGCTATTTCAAAAAAATCAACAAATAGGGGGATATTAAGCTTCTGCCCAATCACTTTTAAGATCAAACCCACAATTAAAGAAGCAAAGAGACCTTTTGCCATTGCTCCTAGAGCTTGAATCCCATAACGTTTTACTGAAATCTCAATATTCTTCTCTCTTAAAAAATCTTTAATCTCTTCTGCCACCGTTAACACTCCCCCTCTAAATCAAGACTGATATCTAATGAATCAATGCTGTGAGTTAAAGCACCAATCGAAATTACATCGACTCCTGTTTTAGCAGCATCTACTACTGTAGAGAGATTAATCTCTCCCGAAGCCTCCACAATTGCTCGCCCATCTATTAACTCAACTGCCTCTTTCATTAATTCTTCTTCCATATTATCGAGCATAATTATATC
>JAWOFC010000170.1:0-6334 GCA_046482455.1 Halanaerobacter sp.
AGAAACTTGGGGATGAAGAATTAGAAGAAAAGTATCTGCAACTAATCACTACCTTATTAGAAAAAGGCTATTTTCCTGGTCTAGAGGGCGTTCCGGTGGCTAAATCAAGTATTAGTTATATTGATGGTGATCAAGGCTTACTTACTTTTAGAGGTTATCCTGTCCAAGAGTTAGCAAAACACGGCAGTTACGAAGAGATCTGTTTTCTACTTCTCAAAGGTGACTTACCATTGTTAGAAGAAAGGATAGAACTAACAAAAGATCTATTAAATCATAAAGAACTTAGCGACAGCATTGCGCAAACAATAGTTTCGATGGATGATAATTTACACCCAATGCATATGCTCAGTTCCAGTGTTTCACTACTACAAAGTTCTGATCCAGACTGCTTTAATGTTGAAAATTATCAACAGAACTTAAATCGTGCCGTACGCTTAATTGCAAAATTCCCTACTATCATCGGTACTTATAAAAAGAGGGATCCTAACTTCGCTGCTGGTGAAGATTTCGATTCTTTGGCTCGCTATATTTTATACTGTTTCAATGAGGATTTGGCTGAACAGGAAAAATGGATTAATATTTTCGAGCAGCTTCTAATCTTACATGTCGACCACACAATGAACAATAGTACTTTTTCAGTGCGCGCAGTTGGCTCTTCTAAGGCTAGTGTCTATGCTTCAATCGCAACAGCAGTCAACTCTCTATCAGGTCCTCTCCACGGAGGAGCTAATGAACGAGTCATTAAGATGTTAAAAGAGATAGAAGATCCCGAAAATGTAGAATCTTATGTTGCAGAGAAGATTAAGAATAAAGAAAAGATAATGGGGATTGGACACCGTGTCTATCAGACCTATGATCCGCGTGCTCTCTATTTAAAGAAGAATATTATTCCTAAGATCTTCCATGAAGGGGCTGAACTTGATCCTGAGTTAGAGAATCTCTATCAAATAGCTAAGAAATTAGAAAAAGTTGCCCTTAATAAGTTTGCTGATAAAGATATCTATCCTAATATAGACTTTTGGTCAGGCTTAGTCTTTAAGGCAATGGGTATTGAACCAGAATATTTTACCACTGTCTTTGCTTTAGGACGCGTCATCGGCTGGACTTCGCACTGGGTTGAAAATATGGAAGTAAAGAATAAGATTTACCGTCCTAAACAGTTATACGACGGTTTCAATACACGTCATATAGTACGAGAGGAATAAAGAGCAATTTATAATTGAGAATTAATAATGAGGACATTTGTCCGACCACAAAATTGACAATCAAAAATAAAAGCAACAACTTTAAATACCGAAAGCTCCTTCTAACGTTAGAAGGAGCTTTCTAGTTTACAATCTGTATGAAGTTTTTTAGTATATTAGTAGTTTTATCTTTTGATTCTCAATTTTACATTATCCATTCTCAATTGTCCTTACTCTTCTAACTTCTCTTGTAATAACTCTTTTACCTTCTGAGGATTAGCTTTTCCACCTGTAGCCTGCATAGTTTGGCCGACAAAGAAGCCGATTACATTCTTATTACCGCCTTTATAATCTTCTACAGCAGACTGATTGTCCTCTAAGACACCTTCAACAATCTCCTCTAACTCTGAAGAATCACTAATCTGCTTCAATCCTTCTTCTTCTACAATCGTCTCTGGCTTATCACCTGTATTAAACATCTTTTCAAATACCTTTTTTGCAATCTTAGTAGAGATTATATCCTCTTCTTTCATCTCCAATAATTTTGCTAAATCCTCTGGACTAAACTTAACATGAGCAGGAGTTATATCATTGTCATTTAAGAGACGAGAGAACTCTCCCATCACCCAATTACTTACTTCTTTAGCATCATTAAATTCCTCGACTACAGATTCAAAGAAGTTAGCTAATTCCCTATCAGCAGTAATCACTTCTGCATCATACTCTGGAATACCAAATTCCTCTACATACTTCGCTTGGCGTTCTTCTGGTAGCGCTGGAATAGTATTTTCGATTCCTGTTACCCAGTTATCTTTAACAATCACAGGTACTAAATCAGGTTCAGGGAAGTATCGGTAATCATGGGCTTCTTCCTTCTCTCTTAAGCCTAAAGTCTTACCGGCTTCATCATCCCAAGTTCTAGTCCCTTGGACTATCTCCCCACCCTTATCTAATTCCTTTGCTTGCCGTTTTGCTTCATAAGTCAGCGCCTTTTCAATTGCCTTAAAGGAGTTCATATTCTTCAATTCTGTCTTAGTACCTAACTCATCACTACCTTGAGGAGCAATTGATAGATTAGCATCTGCTCTGAGCGAACCTTCCGACATTTCACAATCAGAGACTCCAATATATTCTAAGATACTCTTTAACTTCTTCAAATAGGCTACAGCCTGTTCAGGACTCTTCATATCGGGCTCACTAACAATTTCAATTAAAGGTGTCCCCACTCGATTATAATCTACAAGACTAGAGTCAGCTTCTGAAATATCCCCAGCATGAGTTAATTTTCCGGCATCCTCTTCTAAGTGAATACGGGTAATTCCAATCTCAGCTTCTTCATCATCAACTTTAACATCTATTCTACCATCTTCACAGAATGGTAGGTCAAACTGAGAGATCTGATAAGCTTTCGGTAAATCAGGATAGAAATAGTTCTTTCGATCAAATTTACTAAATGTAGCAATCTCACAATCAAGAGCAAGTCCAGCTTTAATTATGTACTCTACTGCTTGCTCATTTAGAACAGGTAAAGTCCCCGGCAAGCCTAAACAGACAGGACATGTATGAGTATTAGGCTCAGCCCCAAATTCATTCTTACAACCACAAAAGATCTTGGTATTTGTATCTAATTGGGCATGTACCTCTAACCCAATTGTTATTTCATAATTATCAAGCATCTTTTCACCTCCAAAATTAATTTATAGTTCTACCTCTGTATCAAGACCAGCATCTTGTTCTAAAGCATAAGCTACTTGTAAAATCTTCTCTTCTGCAAAGTGATCACCAATAATTTGAAGACCAATTGGTAGATTATCACTATCTACACCACACGGCATTGATAAAGCAGGTAATCCAGCTAAGTTCACAGGAATAGTACAGATATCTGATAGATACATCTGTAATGGATCATTAGATTTATCCCCAACTTCAAAGGCCGTTGTCGGCGTCGTTGGTGAGATCAAAATATCATACTCAGCAAAGGCTTCATCAAAGTCTTGCTTAATTAGAGTTCTTACCTTCTGGGCCTTCTTATAATAAGCATCATAATAACCTGAACTTAAAGCATAAGTTCCTAGCATAATTCGCCGTTTAACCTCATCACCAAATCCCTCTTGGCGTGTCTTTTTAAACATTTCAATTAATCCATTAGCTTGCTCACTGCGGTGTCCATAACGCACTCCATCATAACGGGCCAAATTAGAACTAGCTTCTGCTGGAGCAATCAAATAATAAGCAGATAGACCATAATCAGTATGAGGTAATGATACTTCTTCATACTCAGCTCCTAATTTCTCTAACTCTTCAATTGCATTCCAAACAGCTTCTTTTACCTCTTCATCAATTCCATCTCCAAAATACTCCTTAGGCACTCCAATCTTCATCCCAGAAATATCTTCATCTAAATTAGCAGTATAATCAGGAATTTCACGCTCTACAGAAGTAGAATCCATCTCATCATGTCCAGCAATCTGATTTAAGGCTAGAGCACAGTCAGTTACATCTTTAGTAAAAGGTCCAATCTGATCTAGCGAAGAAGCAAAGGCAACTAGTCCATAGCGTGAGACTAAACCATAAGTCGGCTTCATACCTATTACACCACAGAATGCCGCAGGCTGTCGAATTGAACCTCCAGTATCAGAACCGAAAGCAATTGTCGCTTCTCCCGCTGCCACTGCAGCAGCAGAACCACCACTAGAACCCCCCGGCACCATACTTGTATTCCAAGGATTATATGTATTTTGAATACCTGAATTCTCAGTTGAAGAACCCATAGCAAATTCATCCATATTAGTCTTACCAGTCATCACCGCATCCCCAGCAGCTAATTTTTCTACTACCGTCGCATTATAAGGCGGTTCATAACCTGCTAGAACTTTAGATGCACAGGTTGTCTCAATTCCCTCCGTCGATAGATTATCCTTTAATGCTACAGGAATTCCCGCTAATGGAGCAATCTCTTCTCCATTCTCTAACTTCTGGTCAACTTCTTTAGCTTGTTCCATAGCTTGTTCTTTAGTTAAAGTCAAATAAGCTTGAATATCTCTATCAACTTCTGCAATTCGTCCATATATTGACTTTGTAATCTCTACAGCACTAACTTCACCTGCTGTCAACATCTCATGTAAGATGTGAGCAGGTAGTTGATACAATTCCATTATATGCCCCCCTCAATAATAGTTTACAGTTTACAGTTTACAATTTACAATTTACAATTTACAGTTAAGAGCAAAATCAAAGTCAAAACCTCTAATAATATCTTTATTCTATAGCTTTACTGTTTTTTTACTTGTCACCGATTACTGTTTTTATCTCTTTTTTCCTTCTACTCGTCACTCTTTACTAATTACTGCTTTTATCTTTTTTTTACTTCTTACTCGTCACTGATTACTAATTTCTGCTTTTATTCATCATTTGATACAATCTGCGGCACCTTAAACATTCCTTCTTCTTCATCAGGAGCATTAGCAACAGCATCTTCTTGCTCTAAAGACTCTTTTACATCATCGCTGCGCAGTACATTATTGACATCTGTTGCATGAGCCATAGGCTCTACATCCTCAGTATCTAATTCATTTAATTTCTCTGCATGGTCTAAAATATCACTCAACTGATTTGTAAAGTTCTCTCTTTCATCTTCATCAAGTTCTAAACGAGCTAAATGAGCAACTCTCTCCACAGTCTCTTGATCTAACTTCATTATTTTCCCCCTCTCTAAAAAAATAGTCTATACCAAATAGTTAATAGCCAATTTTAAGTAATTATATCACAAGCTTTAAGCACCTGCAAATATTTCACCGTCACTATCTACCCGCTTTAAAATCTCAACAAATAATAGAGCAGCAACTCCACCTATTAAAGCATGATATAGCTGTGGAAACTGCATCATCTTTACTACTGCAGCCCCGCCCTGCCAAGCTAAAATAGCTGTTATAATAATCAACATCATATTGACCAATGAACCAGTAATTAAAATTGTACCACCTAAAGAATGTGAAAGTAACTGTAGACCAATCGTTAAAGCTAATAACAATCCCATACGAGTAATAAATTTAGTCCTCAAATCCATTCTTTTCCTCCTTAACCGTAAAATAGCTTACACTTAGTAAAAAGATAAGTGTAAGCTATTTTGAACTCACTCATTTTTAAAAATCTATTCCTAAAAATAGCCCTTTATAATCATCATCAAAACTAGCAAGTCCAACACTACTGTCTTCATCAAAAGAAAAATCTTCTTGTTTATAGCTTAACTTCATATCCGAATCCTTTAGCTCAAATTTAACTCCTAACTCAAGACTAAACCCACTAAAATCACTCTCAGCATCTTCCCCAGGAATTGCAATATTATATCTTCCTTTAAAAGCACTGCCGGTAAAAAATATTTTAGATTCTCCCTGCTCTTCTTCTACTTTGAAGGCTATAGGAAAAGCATAGGTACTTATATCTCCCATAAGAGAGTCTGATACTTGCGAATCATCAATAAATAGATGCTTCACGCCTAAGCCAATATATTTACCATCTAATTTCGGACTAGTTATTTCAGAATAGAGCATTAAGTCTGAAGAGAAAAAATCATAATCAGAATCATCTAAACTGAAAGTAGAACTAAATTCTATGAAATCATAAGAATCTTTATAATTTAGTTCATCAGTAGTTACCTCTAACTTCCCTGCTGCCACCGGATCATCACTAATATTCTCTACTTCTATCGAACCGAGGTCAAATTCCAAATTAGTCTCTGCTGCTGCATTAAAAGAAAAGATCATAACTAAGGCTAGAGTCATGAATATTAATTTCTTCATAGGACTACCCCCTCTTATAAATATAGTTTTCACAGCTAAGTTCAAAGCTGTCATTACAATGCTTTATGAATAACTAAATTTCTTCACACCCCCAAATTAATTGACAATTAAAATTCAAGACCATACAATCAAAAAAGTAGAAGTCGAGGTCGCGGATGATGCGTTCGGACTGCCGTTCGTGCTCGAATCCCAGTCGCTCCTCGATCACCGCCTCCAGCGCGTGGGAAAACGGCGAGTGACCGACGTCGTGGAGGAGCCCCGCGATCCGGTATGCTTGATTGATGGTAGATGGCGCACGGCATACCGTAGACAATTGAAACCTTCCAGGCCGGCTCAATGCGTATCTCCGGG
>JAWOFC010000269.1:0-4710 GCA_046482455.1 Halanaerobacter sp.
GAAGGATAGAAAGATAGAAGAAAGCACTAGTCTTCCCTTTGGAGCATTAGATATAACGCAAAATTTTAATTTATATGATAGTATTAATCAAGAACAAGAAGAAGAATTAACAAGATTTTTGTACCAAGCCTATCAAGATGTTCCTTGGCTTGCAGAGATGGAACATAAGGTTTTATTAGGAGTAGGAGGAACAATTAAAAATATTGCCCGCATTGACCAACGCAAAAAAGATTATCCCCTTAATATTTTACATAACTATAAGATGTCTAATCACAAAATTAATGAAGTCTATGAGTTAGTTAAAGATAAAGATTTAGCAGAGCGAAAAGATATTAGTGGTCTTTCCAAGAAACGAGCTGATATTTTTATTGGTGCCTCAGCAGCCGTTAAAAGATTGATTGATTACTGTGAGATTGAAAAATTAGTTTTAAGCCGCAAAGGAATTCGAGAAGGATTAATCTATCATCACCTCTGCCGAGCTGATAATCCAGTCAAAGATGTTATCGACTTTTCGCTTAAAAATGTCATGAATAACTTTAATTTAAATCAAGACCATGCCTATCACATCTATAAACTAAGCAAATCACTCTATGATCAACTAAAGCCTCTCTATGAGCTCAATTCCGATAAATTTAATGGCGATATTGATAAAGTATTATTAGTTGCTGCCATGATGCATGATATCGGCAATCATATTAATTACTACGACCATCATGAGCATTCTTTTTATATGATTCTTAACTCTGGTATTAATGGTTTATCGCACCGCGAATTATTACTTAGTGCATATATCTCAGCTTCTCACCGCCATACAAAATATAGTCTTCATAAATATAATTTAAATCGAGCAAGTTTCCAAAAAATAATTAATAAAGATGGTCCGGATAAAGAAGTAATCCGTAAGACTGGTATCTTATTAGAAATAGCTGAAAGTTTAGACCGCAGTATGAACGGCATTGTAGAAGCAGTACAGTGTTCAATTACTGAAGATAAAGTTAAGATTAAGACTATTTCTCGTGCAGATGCTGAATTAGAGATTAATGATGCCTTAGAAGCAGCAGAAGGTTTTGAAAAGCTCTATGGTAAAGAACTTGAAATAAATTAAAAAGAATATTTATCTTTAAGAAATCTCAGCAGAGTTGTGCTGAGATTTCTTAAAGTCTACCAATATTAATTCATCAAAAAATTGGATAGCAGACCTTGACTCAGCTCTTTACAACCTAATCACCATTTTTAGATCTATTAGCTCGTCTCAATTTCTAAATAGACAGGACAGTGATCAGAGCCCATTACTTCTGTTAATACATCTGCATTAATTACATCAGTCATTAAATCCTCAGTTACAAAATGATAGTCAATCCTCCAGCCTGCATTTCTATCTCGAGCACGAGTCCGATAACTCCACCATGAATACTTTACTTCTTCAGGATGGAACTCTCGATATGTATATAATGATAGGTAAGCCTTTGATATCATCTCCAGCTTTTCCCCCATTCTACACCCTGCGTGAGATTTTCAACCTCACAAGGCGTGCCATGAAATAAAATAATTAGTCCTATTTATCATATATAGCTGAAAACTCTTCTCAGAGTCCCATTGGGCAGCTAAAAGGTAAATACCCTTCACTTTTATTAGTCTTACAAGAAACCAATGTACTATATTAATAACCTTCATTATCATTCTATTTCACTTGTGGCTATCCCTCCACCTCTTGTTATCAAGGCTTCACTGGTACTGTGCCACTACTTTCATCAGCATTAAGGTATGTTATATCATTCTTTTCATACCACCATTTCAACGGTATTAAGACCTCCCTGTTGCTGACTTCCCTTGTTCCAAAAGACCTTACCCTTAACATATATCCGTAGATATTCCCTATGAGCCTGTATGTTTTATATACACCCTATAAGTGTATAAGGATTTTCATAACTTAGAATCTTACTCATCCCACATACCCCAAACTTTGTTGGTATAACCATTTATAATTATTAGAATTTTAGACCCGTACGATTCAGGAATTCGTCAATACCTTTATGGTATATTCTTATCTTAGATACTTTATGGGCGACCGAGCTATAAGTTGCATCATCCACCGCTGAACGATTTTCGTATAATTACGGCAACTCTCACCCGACTTCACCGAGCTCTACTACAACAAATTACTTAATCAACTTATTGCAGTTCGGAGTATCATCGTCAGCCCTTTAAGGTGTTAACCTCTCATTTGACTGATAAGTCTTTTAGTTCTAGCATTATTAAAATACTAGGCAATACTTTTCATATTGCAACAAGTCGCACCTATATCAACCATATAATGCCGGCTGGGAATACAAGTTCCAGTTACATTAAATTCTTTCATCACTGCCCCTCCTCAATTACTATTATAACCTAATTCCACCATAATTAAAACAAGAAAAGACTCGACAGCACCGAAATAGGTACAACCAAGTCTCATGACTCACAGCTCACAGCTCATAGCTGACCGCTGACGACTGATAGCTTTTACTGCTTTTGACCGATTTTAACCCCCGTATAAAAATGCTTTAAAATATCTCGATAACCATAGTCACTATCTGCCATACTGGCTACTGCAACTTGATCCATACCTACATTGTGACCCCAGCCACCGCCGTAAAAGATAAAACTAGCTAACTCTCCATTCCGATACTGCGGCTGAATCCAGAAGCGGTTACTGCGCAGACCGCCGAACTTATAACGCAGACCTGACTTAATCTTCTTCTCTTCATTAGCTCCTTTCACCAAGACCGACTCTACACTACCTCCTACGCCGCGGTTAGTAGGGATAATACTCTTAATCTCTGCCAGATCTAACCTCTCTTCTAAATAATCAACATCTAACTCTCTCTGCCAGCGGTAATGGCTCTGTTTAGTATACTCACTATCCTGCGAATGGGAGCTGGGAGCTCTCTGCAGCCAGTCCTTTAATTCAGCCGGCGGCAGCGGAAATTCTGCTGCTCCATCTCCTGTTGAAACACCTTTCAAATAAGGGACTGCAAAGTTCCAGACATCCTCACTATTCTCCGTATGACCGCCTGAGTTTGCACTATAGACAGCATTGATTGGCTGACCATCATAAGTCATAATCTCTCCGGCTGTCTCTTTAACAGCTTGGTTACTGCGCTCATGTTCTGACTTAATCCCGCGATAAGCTGCACAATGGACTGTGGAACAGAGATCATAACTTTCCTGCTTATGCTTATCTAAATTAGCTAAGGTATAACTTCTAGCTGCCACACTCTGTACCTTCAAGGCTTCTAACGGCCAAGAAGCTATCATTTCAGAGGGCACTACTGACATTAGATACTCTTCTAGTGAGACAATATTAATCGCCCTCAAACTATCCTCTACTACCCTCAGCTCTAATTGACCGCGGTACTGCATATCAACTCGTCCACCCCAATAATAGCCTGCTCCATACTCAACTTGATGGACTAAGATAGGAGCATAGCTAGTAGGACGAATAGTCACAGGCTTAGATAGATCAAACTCCTCTTCTCCAATCTTTAATCTTGGCTCTCCCTCAAGCAGAGCAGAGATTAATTCTCCTTTCTCTCCTTGGGCAATTACTGCACCATCTTCTAAGACTTCAAAGTTACTACCTACGCGGGCAAAAATCCGCGGCTGATCTGTCATAATTCCAATCCTTAGCTCTTGACCGGGATTGGGTAAAGACTTTATCTCTCTAAACTCCACCTGTTCAGGAATATCCTCTCGTTTAGGCGGTGTTATGGGATCATGCTTAAAGTACTCCGGAAACTCCTTCTCTAATTGAGCAGCCTTTTCAGTAACGACTCTATCAGTCTTATCTTCACGTTTGGCCCTTTGAATATATTTTGCTCCTTCTTCCTTCCGACCTAACTTTAAATAGGCTAAAGCTAACTTCTTATTGACTTCTTTTAGGCTTCCATCGGTACTGGATGCTGCCTTATAATAATCTATTGCCTGCTCATAGTTCTCTTCTTCATAAGCAATCTCTCCTAAATGAAAATAACCTAAGGCCCACTCTCTATAATCTAAAGCCTCTTTGAGATCTTTCTTAGCCCCACTAAGATCTCCCGACTGACGATCTAATAATGATAAATAATAATAGGTCTCTTTTAAGAGGTAATCATCATCTATATCGCTCTCAATTATCTTCTTTAGCTCCTGTTGAGCCTCCTCCAAACGATCTCTATTATAATAAGCTTGGGCTAGAGATAATTTATAATCTGCCCGCTCAGTCTCTTCTACTAACTTTTGATACTGCTGCAGTGCTAAATCATAGTCTCCTAACTCTTCATAGATAGCTGCTAGATTAGCTCGAGCAGAAGTAGAATCTATCTGCTGCAAAATTTCTTGATAGAGCTCAATACTCTCCTGGTATTGGCCCTGGTAATATTTATTCTTAGCGTCTCTTAATAGCTCTTCTTTATTTATTTCTTCTGCCTGCGGCTGGGAGGGATAATTAAAAATTACTCCCACAGCAGCTGAACCTATCATAATTACTAAAAAAATGATAACGGCTAATAATAGCTGACGTTTCTTATTTAATTTGGCCCACATCTTTATCACGACCCTTTCTTATTGTCAACTACCATTATATAACATCAGCTAGTCTAATACAATAGCAAAAAAATAGCAATTAGTACAAAATCATCACAAGCCCAATTCTTCTCAGAGATTAATCTTCTCTACACATTTTGTGCCCGC
>JAWOFC010000315.1:0-3027 GCA_046482455.1 Halanaerobacter sp.
ATTAATACTCACTTGTTTATCAGAGCGCTGGGTAATAGTAAAAACTTCTTTAGCTTGGGAACCTAGCTTAGTCTGTCCCATATGAATTTCATAACCGCTAATTAATTCTTGACTAGCAGCAAACATCTGTTCCGTTTTAATTTCAGCCTGCACTTGAGCTGTAATCTTCTCTGCTACTAAAGTAGTTTCTATATCTAATAAGCCTAAACCTTCAATCTTATCTCGCTCAGTTTCCACACTACAAGGATCATAAATTATTCTCCCTAGCATCTGATAGCCACCGCAAATACCTACTATTGGCACCTCTGATTGGGCCAACTCAATAATCTGCTCCGCTAAACCTGTCTGATATAAACACTGCAAATCCTCAATTGTATTTTTAGTTCCCGGCAGAATAATTAAATCTGGCGCTCCTAAATCTTCTTGCGGCGCAACATATCTAACTCTCGTTTCAGGCACTTGCGCTAAAGCAGCAAAATCAGTAAAATTAGAGATATGAGGCAACTTAATCACAGCAATATCAAGTTCATACTCTGCACTGCCCTGCTCAGCACTAGCTATCGCATCTTCTTCGGGGATTTTAAAATCATCAAAATAAGGTACCACTCCTAAAATAGGAATACCTGTTTCTTCCTCAATATAATCTAAGCCAGACTGCAAGCGACTTTTTTGGCCCCGGAATTTATTAATAATAATCCCTTCTATCATGTCTCTTTCTTCGGTAGTCAACAACTCTAAAGTACCAATAATACTAGCAAAGACTCCCCCGCGGTCAATATCTGCCACTAAAATAACCGGAGCTTGAGCCAATTTAGCTATTTTCATATTCACCAAATCATAATCCCTTAAATTAACTTCAGCTGGACTTCCCGCTCCTTCAATCGCCACTACTTCAAATTCTTGTTTTAATCTAGCTAATGATTCTTGAACTGCTGTTAAACCAACTTGCTGTTCATTGAAATACTCTTTAGCCGTCATATTCTGCTGCACCTGCCCGTGAATAATCACCTGCGCAGTAGTATCTTCTTTGGGTTTTAATAAGATGGGATTCATATCCACAGTTGCTTCCACTTTAGCTGCTTCTGCCTGCACAGCTTGAGCACGCCCAATCTCGCCTCCACCCTTAGTAACATAAGAATTCAAAGCCATATTTTGTGATTTGAAAGGCGCTACTCGATAACCATCTTGCACTAAAATCCTACTCAAAGCTGAAGTTAGGACGCTTTTGCCTACATGAGAAGCCGTTCCCTGTACCATTATTGTATCTGCCACTTGAGCACCCCCTTATAATACAATTGATAGTTTATAATGGATAATTGACAGTTGAATTCAAAATCATAAAATCAAAACATTGAAACCCTAACTGTCGAGAATAACCGCCTATATTTTTCTGACTCTTATTCAACTTTAAATTTAACCTTAGTTTTTAACTCAGTTCTTGATTTGATCTTAAACTTAGACTTACGCTCAGACTCAAACTCAGCTTTAGCTCTTGACTTTAACTTAGATTTTGACTTTGACTTTAATTATCCATTATCAATTCTCCATTCTCCATTGCTCTATAAAGAAGCTCCAAATCCAAATTCTCTCTCACCATCTCCGCTATAGCATCATAACTTTCTTTTAGCTCTTTTCTCTGCTTAGTACTATCTCCGTCTAACTTAGCTAACCCGTTTTGCTGCCGCAGATAATTAATCCACTCTCTTCTAAATTGATCATTATCAAAAATGCCGTGTAGATATGTGCCCCAGACTAAATTGGAAGAAGCTACAGCTCCATCTTCTATATTAACCTTCGCTCCCGAGCGTTTAGTTATCGTTAACAACGGTTCAACTGCTGCCCCGCGCTGCGTTTGGCCCATATGAATTTCATAGCCATTAATCTTTTGTTCCGTACAAAAATCATACTCATCATCTATTATAGCCTGTACTTGATGCGTTGCTTTCTCTTCCCTAAAAGTCGTTTCTAAATCTAATAATCCTAATCCTTTCAGCACTTTATCGTCTCCTTCAGCTAAATCAGGGTCTAATAATTTCTGACCTAAAATCTGATAACCACCGCAAATTCCTACAACTGCTACTCCAGCCTCTGCTGCTTTTACTATTTCAGCAGCTAAACCTGTTTCTTTAAGATACTTTAAATCAGCCGTAGTATTTTTAGTACCAGGAATAATCACTGCCTCATAATCTGTTAAGTCAGCTTCAGCAGTTACATAATCCACCTCTACTTTAGGTTCTAAAGCTAAAGCATCAAAATCAGTAAAATTAGATAAGTGCGGTAAATTAATCACAGCAATTTTAATTTCTGCCTTTGTTGAACTAAGATTAGCTAAAGAGACTGAATCTTCATCGGGAATCTTAATGTCTTGACAGTAAGGAAGGACTCCCACAACTGGCTTCCCCGTCTTTTCTTCTAAAAATTCAATACCCGGCTCTAATAATTCAAAATCACCACGGAATTTATTAAGTACAATCCCCTGTACTAAATCTCGTTCGGCAGGCTCTAATAGTTTCAAAGTTCCTACTACTGCAGCTAATGCTCCGCCGCGGTCCACATCAGCTACCAATAGAACAGGAGTTTGCTTTAATTGAGCGACCTTCATATTAGCTAAGTCCTGCTCTTTCATATTTATTTCGGCTGGACTACCTGCTCCTTCTAAAACTAGTGCTTCAAATTGTTGGGAGAGAGCAGTCAAAGAATCATCTATCACTTCTAACGCCCAATTAATATAGTCTTGATTTTTTCTCTCTACACCCAAATCTCCAATGGGGGACCCGCGTACTATCACCTGCGCTTGGCCCTCACCTTTGGGCTTAACCAACAGCGGCTGCATATCAGCGGTAGCATCTATCCCTGCTGCATCAGCTTGCACAGCTTGAGCCCGCCCAATTTCTGCTCCATTTTTAGTTACATAAGAGTTTAAAGCCATATTCCACGCTTTAAAAGGAGCTACTTGATAACCATCTTGGGCCAAGATCCGGCATAAAGCAGTAGTTAAGATACTTTTCCCTACATTAGAAGCTGTCC